>RGXB01000076.1 GCA_010029555.1 bacterium | reverse complement strand
GGCAAACACTATGCATAGTCTCAAGCCCAAAACACATCTACGCAGTGGAATCGACCCATCTTTTTGAAGGGGTGTACCATGTGCTATCTAAACTCATCTCCCCTATTGAAAACCGTTACGTTGAAGAGGAAGAACTCCAAAGGATAAGGGATAGGATTGTAGAGCATAATATACAAGAGGTGATTATTGCCCTTGACGCAACCCTTGAGGGGGATGCCACAGCCCTATTTTTGCGCCAGCAACTTAAAGATCTCCCTTTGCATATTTCAAGATTAGCCCATGGACTCCCCATCGGCGGCTCACTTGAGTACGTAGATGAAGAGACGCTCCACTTGGCGCTACGAGGGCGAGTTAAACTCTAACTTTTTTGCATCTGTAAAAATTCTCAACCCAAAAGAGCCGCCATTTCATAACAATCCTCTTGTTAATTTAAAAAGACTAAAAAAGGAAAAGCCTCTTTCAAAGACTCTCTATTTACACTCCTATCAGCCCCTTTATTTTGAAACATTTTAAAGAACAAGAAAAAGGGCTCTAAGGCATTTGCAGAGGAGAAAGTGAATGCTTTATGGCGATTTGCCTATTTGAAAAGACTTCTATTGCCTAAATCAACTTTTCTCATATAATAGACACATGAAAAATTTTTTAGCTCTTCTTCTCTTTTTATGTTCTCTACAGCTCTTTTCGCAGGAAACATTTGACGTTTATGATGGGAAAATTGTGCGAAAAATCTCAGTGATTTTCGATACAAAAAACCAAAACCCCGAAGAGACACGCTCCATACAAGACAGACTTAGAACGAAATCGGGAGACGTTTTCTCCTCGTCGACTTTTGATGAAGACCTGAAGATGTTAGCAAAAAATAACCGCTCGGTGATTCCTCAGGTCAAAATTGAGGATAACATGGTGGAAATCAACATCTATGTCTATCCCAAAACAGTCCTTTCGAAAATCGTTTTAGGCCCCTCTAGCTCCGATTTAAAATTATCAAGAAAACGTATTCTAGCTGCGTGTAGCGAAGCTGAACTGGAGATCAACCAGCCCTATGATAGCGAAATCATCGCAAGCGCTGTCGCTAACATCAAAGATGCCTACATCAGCTTCGGCTACTACGATATTCGCGTGCTCACCAAAGAGCAGGTAAATGAACTGAACCAAGGCACACTCTACCTTGACATCTACCCAGGCCCAAAAGGGTTTGTGCACGAGGTGGAGATCGAGGGTATAGCTGACCATCCCCTGCGCCATCGTGTTTTAGAGATGATCCAGACTAAACGGCTCAGCATGATCAGCTTCTTGACAGGTTCCGGAAAAGTTGATAGAGCCCTTTTGGAGCAAGACCAGCTTATCATCCTCCATTATCTCCAAAACAAGGGTTACCTTGACGCCGAGGTCGAGATTGAAGTGCAAGATCTGGGCAAAAACCAGCGCAAAGTGATCATCCATATCAAACTTGGCGATCAGTACTATTTTGGAAATATCCGTTTCGAGGGGAACACCTTTTACGAGCCCGACAAGGTGCGTGAGGTTATCGCTGAAGAGATCGTCAGTGATAAACCCTATTCACAAGACGAGCTCATGGCCATGGCCAAAAAGCTCAAAGAGTTCTACGGAAATGAGGGGATGATTGAAACTAGCGTTCAATATGTCTATGAATACAATTTTGAGACAAACCGCATCGATATCCTCTTTATCATCAACGAATCTAAGGTGTTCAAAGTAGGGAGAATTATCGTACGCGGAAACAACAATACCGAAACGAGAATTATCCTTTCACAAAGTGAGCTAGTACCAGGGCAAGTATACCGCTCTTACCAGCTTCAAGATACTCAGATGCGTTTACAGTCGCTTAATTACTTTAAAACTGTTGATGTAGTTGCCGTCAAAGAGCCTAGCAAATCTCTAGGTGATGAGTATCGGGATGTGATCATCGACGTACAAGAAAAAGGGACCGGTTCGGCAAACCTTTTCTTTGGATTCAACTCTACAGAAAGCGCCTACGGCGGACTCAACATTACTGAGAATAACTTCAACCATAGGGGTCTATTGAACTGGTGGCACCAGGGTGTCTCTAAGATTCGTGGTGGTGGTGAGCGTTTAGGCTTCAAAGCTCAAATCGGTTTAAAAGAGCAATCCTATAGCCTGAACTGGACAGATCCGAATTTTAATGACTCGAACTGGAGAATCGGTTTCGATGTGACCTATGGGACCAGCAAAGTGCAGTCCAACGATTATACGATTGACAGTGTCGTCTTCCAGCTTTTTGCCGGTTACCCGATTGCCCGTTACGCAGCTCTTGGTTTGAAAGGGCGCGTCAGGGACTCGTTTACCCGTGTGCGTCAAAGTGCACCCCCTGCTGTTCAAGAACAGCGTGGTAACAACGGAGTTGTTGGGGGCGCAGGACCGAACTTCGCCTATGACTCGACCGATAACGGATTCAGACCCCATAAAGGTGCTCGTATCCTTTTTGATACCGAAGTAGATGGTGTTGTGCGTAAAGCAAATGAGGTGCCCCGCTCGTTCCCAATCATTCGACTTGCAAGCTTGAACAGCTATTACTTTCCTCTTGGAAGAAGAGCTACACTTAAACTTAGGGGAGAATACAAGGTTCTTCTACCACTAGGCAGAGGCAAAGCTGGGGATGTTCCATTAAGCGAGCGCTTCTTTTTGGGAGGTGTAGATTCTTTAAGAGGGATCAAGCCTGGAGCTTTGGGACCTTTATTCCCCAATAACGCATCTGCCCCATTGAATACTGACGGAAGTGTCGTCAATTGGCAGGACGGAAATCCGGAAAACCCCACCGGGGGTATCACTTCTCTCTTGCTTTCTGCAGAGGTTGCGATTAAAATTGCTAAACCAATTGATGTTTTCGCCTTCGTAGACGGTGGATCTATCTCCTTGATGCGCTGGCAGGTTGGACAATTTGTCCCCACTGGCGGTTTTGGCGTGAGATTAGACATCGGACGGGGCGCGCCCGTGACAGTAGGTGTGGGATTCCCCATGCGCTCAGACGGCGGAATTAAACAAATTTCTGAAACTGTGTTCTTCTCTATGGGAGCCGCTTTCTAGAAAAAAAATAGTTAAATTAAATAAAGGTAGATATGGCACTCAATCGCTGGATCATAAACTTAGCCCTTTTAGGTTTTACCGCATTACCTATCAGCGCAAAAGAAAAAGCCCCAAAAATGGCCTACGGATTCGTCAATTTCGAGACCTGCGTCACAAATAGCCTTCGTGGAAAGAAAGAACGTGAACTCTTGGACAAGCAAAAAACTGAAATGGAAAAGATCCTCAAAGATCTCGAAGTGCAGTTGAATGATACGCATAAAAAGCGCTCCGACCAGGACTATCTTGACGCCCTATCCCCTCAAGCGATTGATGAGCTCAACCAGACTTACCAAAATCAGATCGAAGACATAAAAAAGGCGCAATCTCAGTACTATCAAGTGCTCCAGCAAGCTCAAGGAAGAGTCTATAACGTCATCCATACTGAAATCAAAAGAGCCTCTGAGAAGGTTGCCAAAGACCGTAACCTTGAGTCCGTTTTGCAATCAGACGCGGCATTCTTTTCCAACAGTGATCTTGATATCACAGAATATGTCGTAAAAGAAATGGACCGACTATTTTCTCAAGATTCCAAATAAAGCACTAACCCCTCCCCCATAAAGAGGGGTTTAACATTCCCTTGAAAGAACTCTTTTAGGTCCAAACTATGCTCCTGAAATCCTCCTCATGTAAAACATTTACTCTTCAACAACTTGCCTCTCTTCTTGACGCCGAAGCGGTAGGTTCTTTAGAAACCGAGATCAACGGTGCAGATGATCTTCTTACCGCAACTCAAGAGGACATCTCCTTTTACTCCAACGAGAAGTATTACTCACAATTTGCCTCCTCAAAAGCGGGGATTATTTTAGTCGGGCCTGATGTCGAACTTGTGGAGGGGAAAGCCTACCTCATCCATCCCAAACCCTCTTTAGCTTTTCAAACTGTGTTGCAATTTCTTTTTGAGCATCGAGACATCCGCTCGGGATTCAAGGATATTCACCCAACGGCTGTAATCCACCCAACCGCTAAGATTGGAGAAGGGGTGCGGATTGGACCAAATGTAGTGATCGATAGAGAGGTTGAAGTCAGCGACTTTACACAAATTGATGCCGGGTGTGTGATCTATCCGCTTGTCCAGATTGGAAAATACTGCCATTTTTATGCAAATGTTACAGTGCGCGAAGAGGTAATCATCAAAAATAGGGTGATTCTTCAGCCCAATTGTGTGATCGGGGGTTGTGGTTTTGGCTACGAGTCTGATGTGCACCGTGGGGTCGTAAAACTGGAGCACTATGGTAAAGTGATTTTAGAAGATGATGTTGAGATTGGCTCGGGCACAACGATCGACCGTGCTCGCTTTAAATCTACAAGAATAGGCCGTATGACCAAAATCGACAACCTCGTACAAATTGGTCATAATGTCGATATTGGAATGGCTAATTTCATCGTGGCTCAAGTGGGGATTGCAGGATCTACAAAAGTAGGTGATCGAGTGCAGATCGGGGGGCAAGCGGGACTTAATGGCCATATTAAAATTGGATCAGACGTCCAAATCGGAGCTAAGTCGGGGGTAATGGCCTCTATTCTTGAGCCTGGGATGTATGTGGGATTGCCCGCAGGACCCGCTATGGATCAAGGAAGACTTCATACACGACTAAAAAAGCTGGATCAGTTATTTAAACGTGTAGATGCCTTGGAAAATTCTAAGGGTTAAAAAGGCTTATGATTACAAACTATATCAAACAGACCGAGCAGGACCAGTTCCAGGTAGTGGATGACCCCAAACCTGGCTGCTGGATTCATGTAGATATGGCTACTAATCAAGATATCACCACAATAGCCCATTTAATCAATATCGATGTAGCAGACCTCATAGACTGTATTGACCGCTTTGAAATCCCTCGCCTAGAAACTTTTGATGATGTAGCTATTGTTATCACCCGATATCCGTCTAAAACTACCACGTCGACCGATATTGGATTATATACCACAACATTCGCAATGGTTTTGTCCAAAGACTATTTTATTACTATTTGTACCGAGAAAAGTTCTCTGGTAAAAAATGTTGTCAATCGAAAGAGTGATCTATTGACGGCTCAAAAGACGCGCCTGCTTGTCCTTTTTTTAGGAAAAATTACCCAAGAGTATACTGTAAACATCAAATTAATCCGCTCAAATGTCTTGCACCAAGAAAAAGATTTGGGTCAAATCGATTCAGATGATATTAATGCGATGACAATTTATGAAGAAAATCTAAACCAATATCTTTCTGCACTTGTCCCCTTGCGCTCTGTTTTCGACCAAATTAGCTTAGGGAAAATTTCTTTATTGATAGAGGAGGATCAAGACCTTATTGAAGGGCTTGTCCATGCGATTCGACAGTCGGAA
>RGXB01000075.1 GCA_010029555.1 bacterium | reverse complement strand
TGTTGCTAGCCAAGTTTCATTTCACGGCGATACTGAAGTTTTGAAAGGCTAAGGGAATATCAGTTGATACTTTCAAATTTAGCTACCATACGAGCTTGTAAAGCTTCACGGATAGCTGGATCGGCTTTATCGGGCGAACCAATATCAAAAGGTGGGTCAGGATCGTAATCTATCCCTAGCTGGATTGCCTGAGCAAATTTTTCTCCAGCAATTTTGGAAGCGAGGATCAGTGCCATATCAATTCCAGCGGACGCGCCAGCTGCTGTGATCACTTTTCCATCTTCGTTAGATGCGACTTAGGGATTGCAGAACCCAGAGCAGCACCATTTCGAGGCAAAACCAATGGATCGGCAGTCCCTTGAATAATAAGAGTGGGGAGATCAACTTTTTGTAGAATGTTTCTTGATTTTTCAATGTCAAGAGAACGCATGACAAGCTCGTGATTATTGCCCGCTCGGATGGGATGTTGAGAACGTAAAATCAGGTCTTTTGTGTAAGCATAAGCCATCTCTTCATCGATAGGAAATTTCCCATTTAGATATTTCCAAATAGGCAAAAAGCTATGAATCATTGTTTCTTTTGACGGACCATCCTGGCGACTCAACATGATGTCCCAAGTTTTGGCAAGAGTTGCCTGTTCTTCATCAGTCAGAGATTGATCCGTGTCTTTGGTAGCTCCAATAGGTCCCGCTGAGATTGAGCAAATGCTCAGAGTGTTTTAAGGAAATTCTAAAGTAATGGTTTGGGCAATATAACCACCCATTGAATGTCCTATAAAATGAGCTTGCTGAACGCCATAGGCATCTAAAATAGAAATAGCATCACGAGCTAAATTAGAGAGGGTGTAAGGGTACATTTTCCAATGAACAGCACAAGATTCACCCATGTCTCGATGGTCGTAGCGGATGACAAAAAAGCCAGAATGTACGAGTAGATTACATAAGGTATCTGTCCAAAAGCTAGCAGGAGCCATTGCACCAGCAATCAGTAAATAAGTTGGATTATTGCGATCGCCGAAGTGCTCTGTATGAAAAGTCAAATCATCGAATCGAACTATTTGCACTGTAGGTTTAGATTTCATATCTTTATGCAATATTTTTTGCTTAACCAGTATAGTTGCACATTTATGGGTTCAAATGAATGAAAACCTGTAAGATAGGCTGGATGCTGCTTTGTATCAGCCTAGGGATTGAAGAAAATTTTTACTTTGTCGAATAATTGCCATCATTTCCCGATGATGATCTTTTGCCTGCTTAGTATGCCCATTTGCCCATTTTCCCTTTTTATCGAAATCATTAGGGAAATTGCTTTTTGTAAGTAATCAAGGAATCCGTTTCCCATACTCAATTTATACCAGATTAGCAATATAAGAAAAAGCGATTGTAAACATTTTCTTGAAGTGGTTTCCTCTTTACTGTGGGGGATTTTTTTGGTACGATCTTGCTCTTAAGTAAGATGGACAAGGATATATGAAACTGTTTTTCCTAACCCTGAGTCTTGTTTCCACAGCCTATTGCATAGGAAGGGAAACGGATTTACAAGAATATATCCAAACAGAGGGGCTCGAGATGCATCATACTATCGAAAATCAAAAGAAAAAGTTTTTTATTGGACTTAAGCTAAGAACGGACAATCAAAAATGTTCTTTGGAAATGCCTGCTCATAAAGAGAGGTTTTTTAATCAAAATATTCTTGCGAGGATTCCTAACAAGGTAAATGGCAATATTCTGGCTGTTTATACCGATTATGAAGGAGATTATACACAACCTTACTCTTGGATTCTTGGGGCAGAGGTTTCTAGCTTGGATGAGATTCCAGCTGGATTGGTTGGGAAAGTGATCCCTGAGTCAAAGTATGCGGTTTTTACAACTAAGGGAGAGTTTCCTCAAGGTTTAATCGCTGCTTGGCAAGCGATTTGGCAATCGAACTTATCTCGGTCTTATACCGCTGACTTTGAACTATACTCATCAGATTTTGATCCTCAAAGACATCCAGAAGTGAAAGTTTTCATTGCGATTAAGAAGGGTCAATAAAATGAAAGTTGAGCAGCAGTCTATTTCAGAGCAAATCCAGTTTTCAGACTTTCTGAAGCTGGATATTCGTGTAGGAACGATTGTAGCCGTAGAGGATTATCTATAAGCAAGGAAACCCGCTTTTAAGCTTGAAATTGATTTTGGCCCCCTTTGGAAAAGACGTTCTTCAGCACAGATCACCCAGCACTACCGAAAAGAGGAATTGATAGGCAAGCAAGACATTGCTGTGGTCAATTTTCCTCCAAAGCAAATTGGAAAATTCATGTCAGAGGTGTTGACTCTTGGATTACCCGATGAAAAACAGCAGGTAGTTCTTCTAGAACCCTCCATAAAAGTGCCAAATAGTGGGAGGTTGTTTTGAAAGCCTCTCCTTTTAAGGTCCGAAATGCATGTCCTGATGATACGGGATTAATTTTGCAAATGATTCGAGAGTTTGCTGATTTTGAGCAGCTTTTGGATCAGGTTGTAACGGATGAAAAAACTCTCAAGCACAACCTTTTTACCGATCCAAAAGGACCTGAAGTTCTGATTGCAGAAGAGAATAATCAGCCAGTCGGTTTTGTTCTATTCTTTCACAACTTTTCCACTTTTCTTGGGAAGAAAGGAATTAATATTGAAAACCTCTATGTTCGTTCAGAATATCGGGGGAAAGGATATGGGGAGCTGATTCTAAAGGAGATATGTGAATTAGCAAAGAAGCGTAATTGCGGACGTGTTGAATGGTGTGTGCTTGATTGGAATGAGCGAGCCATCAATTTTTATAAGAAAATTGGGGCTGTTCCAATGACCGATTTTACTCTATTTCGACTGACAGAAGAATCAATCAATCGATTGATAGTAAAGACTTAAAAATGAAGAAATTGAATGCATCCGAATTGGCTCAGTTAGAGGTCTATTTATATTATTTCCACGTTTCCGAATTGAAGAAGGTCTGTGATCAATTTCAGCTCTCATCGACTGGGAAGAAGAAAGATTTGATTTTGCGGATTTTGGCTTACTGCAAATCTGGCAAGAAACAAGAATTGATTAATTTTCCTGACAGCTCTAGAGCTCGCAAGGGAGAGAAATATCCACTTCAACCAAAAACGCATATCCTGATTGGAGCATATAAAAATGATCTGGCTACTCGAATGTTTTTCAAAGAACTGATTGGAGATCATTTTCATTTTACAGCCTTTGGAATCGATTGGATTAACGAGAGATGGGCAAATTTTCAGTATTCACACTGGTGCCGGCAAAGACATGTCCTGCGTTGCTGCTAAGCAAGATTGTACTGATCGCAACAGTCAAGAGTTGTTTTCGTCATCGATATTCCCTTTCTTTTGAGCTGTTCTTTCCAGAACCCACTCAGTGATCAAGTTTAAAACTGATGGGGAAATCGTTTCTTCGATCTTTGCGTATTCTTTGATAGATCCGGTGTCACAGGTTTGAAACAAATGATTGAGGTTTGGCAGTTCAACGATCGTGAAATCCTTATTCCCGCCTTCCTTCAGAGCTTGAGAAATAGGAGGAAGATTCTGTTTGGGAGGGACTTGTAAATCGAGTTCACCATTGAGCGCTAATACTGGAACTTGTACCTGTTTTAAAGCAGTAGTTGGTTCAAAAGTAAGAAAATAACGAAACCATTCGCTATTTATATGGGCTGCCTGGGATTCTAACATCTCAAGGGTTACATTTTCATGTGTTCCTTCTAGGGTAGCCATGTAGTTTTTAGCGATTTTCTGCAAATGCTCGCCTGCGATCTGAGGATCTGATTCTTTTTTTACAGCCCCGATTATCTGTTTTAGGAATTCACGGCACTGATTAATGTTTTTTTCCGTTTCTCCAACTGCTCGTTGAGTCAATGCACTTTGCTCATACAGAATTTCCTCTCCATTTACGCCAGTTCCAGCCATAAGTACAATAAAAGCCACATCTTTCGATTTCGCTGCTACTATTGGAGCAATAAGCCCTCCCTCGCTATGACCAATTAGGCCGATTTGGTTGGAATTCAGCTCTTTTCTTGTTTTGAGGTACTCAATCCCAGCAAGCACGTCGTTAGCAAAGTCTTGACTTGTTGCTTTTTTGTAATTCCCTGTTGATTTTCCGCATCCGCGTTTATCAAATCGAAGTACACCTATGCCTGCACGAGTCAAATGGTCTGCTAATATTAAGAATGGCTTATGGCCTAGCAATGTTTCATCGCGATCATTTGGTCCTGACCCGGCAATTAATAAGACAACTGGAGGGGAGTTTTTCGAGGTAGGAATTGTCAATGTGCCAGATAAAGTAACTCCAGCCTCTGAGCTATCGTAGGAGACGTGCTCTTCCGTGTAAGGAAAGGGGAGTTTGGGTTCTTGTGGGCGGTTTAGTGCTTCTACAGTTTTTATGCCGCGCTCAAACGCAAGCGGAAATGATTGTCCTGATTGAGTCCATTGGCCAGAAATTTCAGATTCATTTTTGACCAACAATCCTTCAAATTTTGCGGAAGCCGCTTTGATTTCAAATTTTAATAAGCCTCCATCGAACGTGACCAAATCAATGGAAGTGCCGTTTACTTTTTGCTCTAAAGTGTCAACAGTTGCAATCAGTTGCTCATTGGAATCTTTCTGAATATGAAGAACCAAAGTGACTTTTACAGTACCAACGTCCAGTACACCAGACCAGTCATCTACAATCGAACTGCTTTTGATACATTCTTGGGGTGGAATAGATTCTATGGTAGGAGAACAGTGTCCACAACCGAATAACATCATACTGCATAGGGCTAAAGCCAAGCTTTTTTTATTCATCGATGTGACTCCGTTTAGTATCGTTTGCATGAACCAATTCTTGCACCGTTTGTACAATCACTTCTGGTGGGTGGAATGGTATCATATGATCGCTTTTCTCTGCGATCACCTGGCGACCATCATGAAATTTGCCAACCGGTTCCTTTTGAAGCTCATTCCACACCACCTCACCCCTCTAAAGATTTAAAGTCATCATTTTGGATTAAAGAACTACTCTTCATCCAGCTTGGCTTTTTTATAAAGATATTGGATAATTAGTCTTGTATTATCGTCTCGACTCACCTGATCTTGTTCACTTTGCGTAATTTGAAAAAACGAACGAACTTTTTCAAAAATACCTCTTATTTTTTGTGAGGTACTCAAGTTAGACCCGTTTGACTCTCTATCCGAAGCCGGAACCCTGGAGGGGCCTATGGGGGGTATACTGCTCATTCATGAGCTAATAGCAAATTTTAACCCGGAAATCTAATAAAATATTTAAAAAGCACTTATGTCGATTTTTAGCATTTGTAATTCATTGTTTTTTGGCAAGTTGCTAAAAAAGGTTTAACCTGTGCCCCGACTAATAACTTTCATTTAAGGCTGAGGGTTTAAAAAACCATTTCTCAGCAATCGCGCATGTTTACGCAGTAGCCATTGACGTAATATA
>RGXB01000074.1 GCA_010029555.1 bacterium | reverse complement strand
GTCCAAAAAAATTGTGGTTGCACAAGATGCAAAGGGGGGCAAGCTGTAGCGCATCCAGGCGTCAGCGTCTCTAAAGTTTCGACAGTGGGGCGTTTTGGGTTGAAGTTTTATTTTCTTAAAGGGTGCCAACAGGGGATTTACGGGCATAAACAATTAAGGGATATTCCATGCGATTTTTAAGAATTTTCTGGATAGTCCCTCTGTTGAGTTTGTTATGGTTTCGCACCCCCTACGATACCTCTACCGATCTGCAAAAATGGATGGATCCCCAATCCAAAAAAATCCATGTTTTGGGTACGACAAGAATGTGCGCAAGCCTTGTGGAAAAAGTTGGAGGAGACAGGGTGCATGTTTGGACCCTGATCGATGAGGATTTGGATCCGCATAGCTACCAGCTTGTAAAGGGGGACAAAGAGAAATTTCGTCGAGCCGATCTTGTTGTAGCTAATGGGCTGCATTTAGAGCACGGCAGGAGCTTAAGCGCTCTGCTAAAAAAGAGCAAAACCCTCTTTTTGGGGGATCGTATTTATGCGCAATCCCCTGGGCTGTTTCTACCCATGGATGAGGGGTTAGATCCCCATTTTTGGATGGATGTTTCTCTTTTCAGCAAATCGGTCCCTTATATTGTAGAGGCTTTGCAGCAGATAGATCCGGATCATAGCGGGGAGTATGCTATTCGTGGTGGAGAGCTTTTGCTCGAATTGGATCAGCTAGATCATAAGATCCGGGTAAGGATGTCTAAAATTCCTCTTGAAAAAAGGTATTTGGTAACCAGTCATGATGCGTTTCAGTATTTTGCAAGGCGTTACTTGGTGGATAATGGAGCCTTGGGGGATTTTAAAGACCATTTTTTTGCCCCCGAAGGGGTTTCGCCTGATGGACAAATAGGGGCAATAGATATCCAAAAAATTATTCAACATGTGGTAAAAAATAGGGTTCTTGTGGTTTTTGCGGAGTCTAATATCTCCAAAGACTCGTTGAACAAAATTCTTGAAGCCTGTCATGCGCAGGGGGTTGAGCTCCGTTTATCAAAAACAGACCTTTACGCAGACTCTATGGGGGAAGAATCCTACATCAAAATGATGGAACATAATTCCAAGGTCATTCAACAAGAACTCACCTTAGAGTACGGGGATGAGTAGGGGTATTTTAAGGTTTTTCATATGACAAAAAAGAGTATTGAGCTGGAGAACTTGAGCGTTTACTACGGAAAAAGGTGCGCTATTTGGGATATAAATGTGACTTTTCAAAGCCATAGCCTAACCGGTATTCTTGGGCCAAACGGCTCGGGAAAATCGACCATGGTGCAGGCGATTTTGGGTTTACTTCCTATCACTTCGGGCACAGTTAGGCATCAGGGTGTTTCCATCGCTTACGTTCCTCAAAAAAAAGAGATTGATCTCGATTTTCCTATCAGTATTTTGGATCTTGTTTTGATGGGAGCCTATCATCGGCTAGGTTGGTTGAAATGGTATAATAAAAAGGAGCGCTCTTTGGCTTTGAGCATCATGCAGAGGCTGGGAATAGAGCATATTAAAGATAGACAGATTCAAGAGGTTTCTGGTGGTCAATTACAAAGGGCTATTGTGGCTCGCGCGCTTTTGCAAGACGCGGATTTTTATATTCTTGATGAACCGTTTACCGGCATTGATTTTGCAACGGAAAAGCTTCTTATTTCCCTTTTTAGAGAGTTAAGAGATCGGGGCAAGGGGGTCATTTTAGTGCACCATGATCTAACAAATGTAGAAGAAATTTTTGATGAGGTGGTGATGGTCAACTCGCGCCTTGTCTGTTCTGGGCCTACCAAGCAGGTATTTGATACGCACTCAGTGCAAAAAACTTACGGCGATAAAGAGACATTGCTGGAAGAGGCGAGCCATTTATTTGAGAAAGTACGTAAAGGGAAAACCTGATGGGCTTTACGTTAAGCGACTTTTTTTTGCACCCGGTTTTGCAGGCATCTACGTTCGCGACTTTGTTATTGTCGATTTTTTGCTCTTTGATAGGCTGCGTTCTTTTTGTGAGACGCAAAGCGCTTTTAGCCGAAACACTGTCCCATGCTGCCTACATAGGGGTTCTTTTAGGCCTTTTATTCCTTGGCCTCGATTTTTTGGCAGGAGCCTTTAGCTCCCTTTTTGGGGTGGCTCTTCTTCGTTTTTTAGAGAAGCGATTCCGTTTATCGCAGGATGTCGCTCTATCCGTTACCCTTTCTGTCTCGCTCGCTCTGGGGACTTTTTTTGCTTCGATTACCCAATTTTACTGCCCTATCGCTTACAAGCAATCGCTTATTTTTTTGTATGGGCAAGCTGCTACTATGCTGAACGTACACGTTTTGTACTTTTCATTGATCTCTTTTTTGGCAATTCTCGTGGTAGTTTTACGCTACAGGGTAGTCTGTTGGAACTCATTTGATCCCCTCTTTTTTCGAGCGCAAAAGTACCGCTTTCAATTGTTTGAAGTTCTCCTTTTTATCCTTTTGTCGTTTGCAGTCGTGATCGGCTCGAGGGCTTGCGGGATCATGCTCGTGAGCGGGATGATGATCGCACCGGCTATTTTTGCAAGAGCATTTACCCATAGTTTTGGGAAAATGCTTGTTTTAGCTTCTCTGATGGGGGCATTTTGCACATTAGTGGGAAATTTTTCTTCTGTTTGGATACCACAAACTTTAGAGATGGAGTTAACCATTCCTACAGGACCGTTGATTTTGATCGCGTTGGCATCAATCACCTTTGTCTCTTTGTTTTTTTCTCCTAAGGAGGGGTTTGTCATTCGCATCGTCCGCGCCTTAAGATTTTCTTTGAAAATTCAGATAGAAAATGCCCTTAAAGACCTCTACAAAAAAAGGAAAATCCGCACAACTATGGCATGTCTTCTCTCATTTTTAGGGATGCAAAAGGGGGGCGTTCTTACTAAAAAAGGGGAACAAAAAGCGCAAAACCTGATCCGGCTTCACCGGCTTTGGGAGCTGTATCTCTCCAGAGAGTTGGGGGTAACGGGCTCCAGAATTCATGAGAGCGCAGAGGAAATGGAGCATATTTTAGATCGTGAAATGGAGGAAAGGCTCACAAAATACCTAAACAATCCCACTCATGACCCACACAATACTGAAATACCCAAGAGGATCGATTGATGGATAGCAACCCATTTTGGAATAAAGATTTTTTTCAGACGGTGGTTCTTTTGCTAAAAAGAGCCCTTTTATGGGTTACCGGCTATATGCCAACAGATTGCCTTGTAGAAGATGACGTGGCTTTTTTGGCTTTGATTGGTGTCGGGATATCGTCCGTTTTTTCTGGTCTATTTTTAGTAGTAAAGCGAAAAACCCTTGTGGTCAATGCGCTGTCGCACACCATTCTTTTAGGAATTGTTGTGGCGGCCCTTTTTCTTGTAGCGCAAAAAATGAGCCCGTTTTCCAGTGTAGGGTTTATTTTAGCCGCTTTTTTGACCAGTTTTATCACGATGACAAGCACAAATATTTTGGTGAAAATCTTTCGGGTTCAGCCCGAGGCAGCGGTGGGTTTTATGTTCACAACCCTGTTTGCTATTGGGGTTCTATTTTCTACCCTTTTTTTTAGAAATACCCACTTGGGAGTAGAGGCAATTTTCGGAAATCTGGATGCGATTGACCAAAAGGATCTTTCAGAGATTTTTTTTGTCGCCGGATTAAATTTTTTGTGGATGTTTCTATACTTCGGGCGCCTAAGAGTGACCCTTTTTGATAGCGCATTCGCTAAAGTGATGGGGCAAAAAACCCTTCTTCTTGACGCCATCATGCTTTTCATGACGGCGTTAACCATAGTCGGAGGATTCCAATCGGTTGGAGTGGTGATCATCATGGCGTTTTTTACTCTTCCTGTGTTGATAGCGCGCCTATTTGGTCCGTTTTTAAAGAGAATCCTTTTGATTGGATCTTGTGTGACTTTTGTCTCGGCTCTTGTATCTGTTGCCATAGCACGAGATATTTTGACCTACTATGCAACCTCGGTATCGACAAGTGCCGTTGCGGCCCTTTTCCTTTTCTTCTGTTACATAGTGCTTGGATTGACCTATTTCAAAAAAGTGGGTAAACTCGAGCATTCATGAAAAAAGTAGCCCTTTTTGGTTCCACAGGGAGTATTGGAAAAATGACTTTGGAGCTCATCGATAGCTTCAAAGAGGATTTTCATATCCACTCGCTTGTCGCCCACAGGTCTACCGATCTTATAATTGAGCAGGCATTAAAATTTCGACCCAGTTTAGTTGTCCTTTTTGAGGAAAACGAGGCCAAAAAAGCGCGTGAGGTGCTCTCTGTTCCCGTTTTTTTTGGTAAAGAGGGGCTTTTAAGGGCTTTAGAGGGGGCCGATGTTATGGTGCAGGCGATGGCGTCCACCATCGGAATCGAAGCTACGATTGAAGCTGCCAAAAAGAAGATCCCCATTGCAATTGCCAATAAAGAGACCATCATCGCTGCCTATTCCCTGATCAAACCTTTTGATCCGATCCTTCGCCCCATCGATTCCGAACATAGCTCTCTTTTTAAACTGTACCAAAATCAGCGCCCACTTCAAGCAACAATTACCGGTTCAGGCGGCCCTTTTTTACATAGGTCTCTCAAAGACTTTTCGACTGTTACTTTAAAAGAGGCTCTATCCCATCCGAATTGGTCGATGGGGGTGCACAATACAGTCAACTCCTCAACAATGTTCAATAAAGCATTAGAGGTGATGGAGGCTTTTTACCTTTTTGGTGAAGCTCCATCGGCTATGATTGAACCGACAAGCCGCATCCACGCCTTTGCTGACTACGAGGACGGAATGACCCAATTTTTGGCCTATCAGCCCGACATGCGTGTACCTATTCTTCATGCTTTAGGTTTCGATAAAGTTTACCCATACCCTTTCAAAAAACCGCTTGATTTCCGCCCGATAGAGTTCCTCCCTGTTGATGCAAAAAGGTTCCCCCTTTTTCCGTTGGCTTACGACGCTTTGCAAAAAGAGGGAGCTCCCCTTTCTTTGCTGTTTTTGAATGAGTTTTTGGTAGAGGATTTTCTAAAAGGGCGTCTTAGCTGGTTAGATATGCAACACAAGCTTTTGCAAGGTTACGCCTCCTTACCACAATTTTCGATTGATTCTATTGAGGCAATCGAAGAACTTAAAAAGATTACTAAGAGTATACACACATGCATTACCTCAACATCCTATACGGTCTATTAGGCCTGAGTTTTTTGGTCTTCATTCACGAACTGGGACATTTTCTAGTTGCCAGGTATTTCAAAATGCGTGTGGAAACATTTAGCATCGGTTTTGGACCAACTCTTTTTGCTAAAACTCACAAGGGGGTCCTCTACCGTTTAGCTCTTATCCCTTTTGGGGGGTATGTGAAAGTGCAAGGGATGGATGAGGATTCGCAAGAGGAGGGTAGCTATTACAACAAGAGGCCTTACCAAAGGTTGTTGATGGTTCTTGCCGGGCCAGTAATAAATATGGTTTTCGCCTTTTTAGGTTTTTGCTTTATCCAGTAAGACATCTCTAGCTGCTGCAACATCTTTATGAACCTTATGATCAAAGAGATG
>RGXB01000073.1 GCA_010029555.1 bacterium | reverse complement strand
TTTTATGAGGGGGCTAGCGCCCCCGTTGGAAAATTAACCTATTGGGTTTTTTGTTGTTTGATTTTTTCAAAAACTTCAATCAGAGCCGCATGAATCTCTTTTAATTCAGGAAACTTGCCTTGAAGCTTTGTCACATCAAGCTCATTATTGGAACGCTTGGCTTTTAGGATCTGGTTTTGCTCCTCTATAGAGAAGTTTTCCCAGGTGAAATCGGGATCGACGTACTCTTTATAAAGCGACAGGATCTCGTTGTGGGAAATAACGCCGGGATTGGTGAAATTGTAATTTCCCGTCTCGTTTTGTCGAGCAAGTTCTATTGCCAGCGGAATCATCTCATCGAGGACAGTCATACTGTTGGCCACATTGATCACCTTGGAGTATTTAGTGATTTTTGTGATGAAATTTCTCGGGGATAGATCGCTGGAGATAGGCATTCTTAAACGGAGGTTGAGGACATTGGGGTAATAGGTAAGAAGTTTATCTAGCACCACTTTTGTTGAAGAGTAAAAAGAGCCAAAGAAATTAGGAGCATCCTCCTCAGTAAATCCAATCGATGAGCCAAGCGGGTGTGTCTCGTCGTATTCATAAATACAGCCGGTACCAAAATTGGTCATATGAAGACCCTTCAGATAAGCGATATCGGCTAGGTTCAAAGCCCCGATGATGTTGGATCGTAGGGTTTGCTCTTTATTTGATTCGCACCAGTCGACATTCGGCACCCCAGTAACACCAGCAGCGTTGATGATATGGGTCGGCTGAGTCTTTTCGATTTCATTCAAGATCTCCTCCCGATTTTCCAAACGGGATTCGGCAGGGATGCAGACAAAGCCCCCCTTTTGAAGCTCTTCAAGGATCATATTACCGATCCAACCGGTTTTGCCGCCAAAAACAAGAAAGCGTGTCTCCTCTTTTGACGTGGGTGAGAGCGTCGCCGATAAAAATCGGCAACAAACAAAAAAAGATAAAGCAAAGTATTTCATAGGTAAAACTCCAGATTTATTGATAGCTAATTTCTTTATCAGATACGTAGACAGGGTGGGAGGAATTTTCGTAGAGGTTTATACAGAAATCGGGGTTTCTAAGATACCACTTCAAAGTTTCGCTTAGCCCCTCTTCCAAGCTGATGATTGGCGACCAGCCCAAGAGTTTTTGAGCCTTAGTATTTCCGCCAATATGGCAATCTACTTGACCGGGGCGGTCCGAAATTTTCAAAACGGGGTAGTGGGGCTTCTGTAAAATATCCAAAATCGAATGTACGATAGCATTTACAGAGACAGCTTTATTTGTTCCGATATTGATTTCTTGCCCTTTTATTTGTGAAAAATCGGGTTTGTGCAGAGCCATATCGATCGCTCGTGCTGTATCCAGAGTGTGTACCCAGTCCCTGGATTGCTCCCCGCTTCCGTGGATTTTTATGGGTTTATTGAGAATGATGGAGGCGATAATACGAGGAATCAATTTTTCTACATGCTGGTTTGGACCATAGTTATTAAAGGGTCGAAGGATGACTACCGGCAAATCGTAGGTGCAGTAGTAGGAGTATACAAGGCGATCTGCTCCGGCTTTGGCAGCGGCATACGGGCTTCGTGGATTTAAGGGATGATCCTCATTCATCGGTTGCGTTTCAGCCGTTCCATACACTTCAGAGGTGGAAATATGGATAAACCGCTCCACCTTCTCCCGATTTTTATTAAGGGCTACAAGTAAAGAGCGTGTCCCTAAAATGTCGGTTTCCAGAAATTTAGCGTCTGATACGATGCTCCTTGTGACATGAGATTCTGCAGCAAAATGGACCACATAATCGCTTTGCCCCATAAGAGAATTAACGATATCAAAATCGTTAATATTAGCATGCACGAATGTAAAGCGGTCTGCGCTGCGGATTTCTTGGGAGATATTCTCTAACGATCCTGCATAGGTTAAGGCATCTAATACAATAAATCGGTATTCGGGATACTTATCGTACATGTATTGTAAAAAGTTGCTGCCGATAAATCCTGCCGCTCCAGTAATAAGAACAGTTTTATTATTCTCATTAGAGGATTCATCAGCTGAAAAAAGTGGGTTTATGGAAAAAACCCCTATTAGGGTGATTTTTAGGATAAATTTTGAGAAGTTCAATTTGGTGCCTCTAATTGTTATAATGTTTCAGAACCTAGGGAAAAGAAAAACTTAAAATAACTATTTCGGTCTTTCTAATTCAATTTTTTTATTTCTCAAACTAGCTGTGGATATCTTTTTTCTAAAATCGCCATAACCAGATTTAGTTCCTGGTCGATATTTTCCATGAAAGCGGCAAAAACTCCCTTAAAAGATATGTCCCAATCCAGTATCAGAGGGTGGCTCATAAACTCCTGGATTTCGCGCAGGAATCGATAGACCTTTTCGAGCGTTTTTTTCCGTTCGACAGCAGGCAAGTTTTCAAAATAGTCGTTTTTTGGATTTGTAAAGTCATATTTAGATAAAAGAGCCCTCTCTTTTGCGGCAATTTTTGCAAAAAATAGCCTATGCTTCCCCTCAAGAAGCTCTATTTTACAATCGCTACGCACATGAGTAAGAAGATGAATCCATTCAGCGGATGTATCTCCGATCTCTATCGCTTCCAGTTCTTTGATCTCAAGAAAAGGGAGTAGAGCCGCTTTTTGGATTGGTTCTAAAAAGGGATATAAACCTAAAAGCGACTTCCTCATTTCCAGGGAATTCCAATAATAAAAGAGACCTAATGCATACTCTTCTCTCTCTTCAGTCAGATAACTGACAGCCTCTCGAACATCAAAAAGGTAAAACGCTGTTGATTTGGAAATTTTTAAAGGTTTCCCCGATTTGGGGTTTTTGATAACCCCCCGGTCGGTGGTAACCTCCACGTCTGAAAAATCGGAAATAGAGGATCCAATAGACCTTTTTTTCTCCTCAGGTGGTTCTAAAAAAGCCTGTGTTGTAGAGATTTTACTCGCCTGGGAAAAGATACTTTTTAGAAGAAACTGCACTTTTTCATCAAAAGCCCTTTTTTCCAATGGGTTAATTTGCCCCCCACAGAAGCGTATTAGGAGGTGTTTGTTATCAGGAGATAAAAAAGAGTAGCTGCTTAAAAAAAAGGGGGCAAGTTCAAAAAGGTGTTCTCTTCTAAAGAGGCGATTGGTAAAAGCAAACAGATCAAGTGCCGATTCTTTTAAAAGAAGTTTTGAAAGCTCTTTTGAGGTGCTTAGCTCATACAGAAATGCTTCGGGCTCCTTCAGGCGTAGGCAGTTTTCGAGCGCTCTTTGAATGGAGGGGGAATCTCGATGGAAAATCCCCTCAATCAGATCAACAAAAAGTTTATGCATCGTTCCGATTAGGCGAATATCTACGCCATACGTATTTACCCCTTTTCGCTCGTCTTTATCTTCAATCAACAGAAATCGGATGATGTTACACATAGAGGTATCTCTATAGAGGAGACTTAACGCACGAGAATTAAGATCAGAAAACGAAAACTCTTCGATCTGGCTCAAGGCATCCAAAATCATGCAAAAAGGGTCTGAAAGAAAATGGTAATAGAGGGAAATTTTACCGCTTTTTAGCGGTTTCAAAGCGATAAGGGGATTGTCTTGAAGCTTTTGGTGAACGTATTCTTTGACTTGCCTGTTCTGCTGAAAAAGATCGGCTATAAAATGGGGCTGACGGATGAAAAAATTGATAAAGGAGTCTTCGATCATAAAGGCCTCCAAAAAGCGGCTTGTATACTGGTTGCAGAAGCGCAGGATATAGTTAAAGCTCTCGATGATTTCCTGGTCGGTGATAAGGGATGGGTCTGGATCGTTTAAAAGCTGTAAAAGGGGCGCCATTATGGAGCAAATTTTAGGAGGGATATCAAAAAATTGGTTGAGAATAGGATCATTCCAGTAGAAAATAGAGTCCAGATCCTGGATGCTGAAGGAGGTTAGGGGATTGAACCCCAGCCTTTTTAAATCCGGATTTTCAAAAAGGGTGGGATTTGAGCCATAAAGAGTTAAAATAAAGGGTAGGGAAGAGGATTTTTCTTTGTCTTTAAGCAAGATGCGCTGCCCCATGAGTTGCGTAAAAAAAGATCTCGTGTCCATCTGATTTTCAGGAATCCTTGTGATTTTTTTGTGAACAACCAGATCCTCCAAAGGCTCGTATGCTCTTTGCTGTTGTGCTAAGGGTTTGAATATCTCTAAAAGACTTTCCAAATCGTGTTGAGAAACCGCTTCGCAATCTATTGGGTGAATGGGTTGTGATGTCGGAATGGATGGTGTGCTCATTAAGAAACCTTTGTTTTTTAGCGGCAAACACATTAAGAAATACTAAAAACGAAATCAAGGAGTTTTAAAATAATTCTATTTATAAAATCTGATGGGGAGGTGTAAGGTATATGACGAACTACAGTTTCTACTTGGCTTAGTTGATTCATAAGTGCTTTTTTAGGTACCCTTCTAGTTACCAAATGGGTGTCTTAGATTGAAGAAAGTGATTTTAGCAATGGTTCTCCTTTTGAGCAGTTGTCAAAAGCAGCAAATAGAGGTGGAGCATTTTGCAGTGAGTAAAAAAAATCTCCCCTCAACATTCACCCTTTCACCCGATCCTCAACAGGAAGAGGGGTATTTTGGGGAAATTTTTTTGATCCATTACACTCTTACTGACGAGCAACTGGGGTCAAAAACTCCTGTCATTGCCCAATTTTTGCTTGAAGATCTTCAGGAATTTCAAACCGAATTCATCCCAACCCAAAAAAGGGGCTTCGAGCGGTTAGAGTGGATCAATGAGTCGTTTCAAAAGCATGGAGCTGTGATTGGCTATCAGGTCTGTTACCAGGACTTTTGTTTGAAAAGCCCCCTTTTCAGAAAAATGATCGAAGTTGATCATAAAAGGCTCGCCAAAGAAAAAAATGGGAAATAAAGGACAAAAGAGGGGAGTGGAGGCTAACTGAGAGGTTTCAGCGACGAATAAAACACTCTAAAAAGTTAGAAAGTCCTATGCACGGATCGGTTATCGAAAGGCCCCCTCTTGCGTCCTTGCTAAAGGGTTGGTTTCCCTCTTCTAAATGACACTCGGCCATAAGACCATGGATAGGGGCTGTTTCGTCGAAAAGGTACGTCTGAAAAAGTTTTTTTTGGCGCTCAGGGTCTTTTAAAGAGTTTTGGTGCGCACAGTCGATAAAGATCTTAGAATTCAACCCCCTTTTTTGGATCGCCAAAAACCCATGAGAAAGAAGATCCAGGTTCGGACCTTTAAAACCTCCCCTTAGCATCATGTGTGTTTCCAAGTTTTGTCCAAAAACTAATTGGGGTCCGTAATGGCCCATCTTGGGGAACCATAGCCCTTTTTGAGCCATATATAAAGCATCGATTGCCCCCTCCAGGCTGCCATCGATGCCGTTCTTAAAAACTACAGGGAGTTTAAGGGATGCGGCCAGCTGGCGATGGGTTTGAGAATAGACCGTTCTTGCACCGATCATTCCGACAGTCACAAGATCTTCCACGTAGGGGGCTAAAAAGGGGTCGATGAACTCATAGCTCAAATTTAGACCCATATCCACCAGCTCAACCATGAATCTTCGACCATATTCGATCCCTTTTTCAATAGCGCACTCCCCATTCAGATCCGGATCCATTAAGAAGCCGCGCCAGAAATGGTTTGAGCGGGGTTTTTCCAGATGACAACGGTATAAAA
>RGXB01000072.1 GCA_010029555.1 bacterium | reverse complement strand
CATTTTACAAAAACCCCCTTAGACCAGGGGTGAAAAACCCTGTAGTCGCCTCCCATGCATCAAGATGTCTTTAAGATCTTTGATGGGAGCGGATCCTTAAGGTGATCTGTTTTAAAAGGGTCTCTTTTTCTTCAATCTCCTGAAAACATTCTAACAATATCTCCCCCTCTTTCTCCTTTTCGGGGGTTAAAAGCATTACGTCCTGAATGCACTCTATGCATGCAAGAGGGCAAATTCTTGCAATCATGCGGCTTGTGAAAAGAAAGCGGATCCGGGCAAAAGCTCTGGGAAAGGTGAATCTGCTAAAGGCTCGAAAAAAAGATTGAATGCCAAAAAGCTGATCCAAATGGGAGAACAGAGTAGGTTCGCTTATTGAGGATGAAAAAGGGCTTAAGGGGGGGACAAAACCCTCAAACGCAATCTTGGCATCTACCATTTTTTCAAATGTTACAGAATGGGTGTGGTCTAAATTGTCAATTGTCAGTTTAGTTTTCACTTAATAGATTCCCCTTTTTTGAAATTTGGTTTTTTTCAGCTGGTGAAAAGGGTATTAAGATAAAACGTTTTTGTAAAAAAATAAACAAAACATTTGCGTTTAGCTGTTTTTTCTTTTATGAAACGATAAGAGAGTTTTTTTAGATAAAAGAAGATACTGTTTGCACCGTCATAAACACTATTTACAGCTTTTTACGATAGCTATTGTCCTTTTGATGGGATACACAGGTTATTCTATGGTGCTTCCCATATTGACCCCTTTGCTCATATCCACAGATACTCTGTTAGATCCTGCGGTATCCGAATCAACACGATATATTCTTGTCGGCCTCCTTATCGCCTGCTTTCCTTTGGGACAACTGATTGGCTCCCCCATTTTAGGGAAGCTGTCCGACAAGTTAGGGCGAAGAAACATCCTCATCTATACTCTTTTACCCGTGATTCCCGCATATCTTTTAGGGGGGCTTGCCATCAACTGGAAACAGCCCCTCCTCCTTTTTGTGAGCCGCTTTTTGACCGGCCTTTTTGAAGGGAATGTGGTCATCGCTACCGCATCAATGGCCGATATATCAGAAAATAACAGTGAAAAAACGTTCAATTTTGGCTGGGTTATCACCTTTTCCAACTTGGGCTGGATGGTTGGCCCCTTCATAGGTGCGGCCGTTATTAATCCAGAAATTGTAACCTGGTTTAATTTTGCTACCCCTTTTTGGTTAGCCAGCTTTATTTCTTTTATTACATTGGCACTTGTTATGCTTTTTTTCGTTGAAACCCTCCCCGATGTTTCCAAAGTGACCGCTACAAAAAAATACCAGAGCGCCCCTACGCCCCAGCTGAACCAGATTTTTATTGGGGGGACGTTTTTTTACCTCTCTTTTACAGCCTTCTTCAGCTTCTTACCCCTTCTTTTGATCAAAAGATTCGAGTTTTCCCCACCCGTAATCGCCCTATTTGAGGGTTACACCTCTATTCCATTCTGTTTTGCCCCCCTCTTCTATGGCGCCATAAGTAAGCGGCTGACTAATAAACGTATCGCTCAAGTTGCCGGCTTTTTGCTTACCCTCTCGATCCTTTTTGTCCTCTTGAGCAACTCGACCTTTTACCTCCTCTTTTCCCTGATTCCCCCAAGCTTTTTTATTGCTGTAGGAACCACCTATCTGGCAATCCTGGTTTCTGATGCGGTAAGCGTTGAAGATCAGGGAATTGCTTTGGGTATCAATCAGTCCTGCGTTGTCTTTTCCGAGGCGTTGAGCGCTGTTCTTTGTGGCATTTTAGCCAACATCAGCTACACCTCTCCTATTATTTTTTCCGCTTTTTTTGCCACTTTTAGTGCCCTTTGGCTTTTTGTTCTAAAAAACCCTAAAAACAGCCGCTCTTAATCTTTTTTTAAGTTTATTTTTCTATTTATCCTGCCGATATTTCTATTCCTCTAATTTTCAATACGTTAACTTTCTCCTAAAAAAATATATTTTATTATAAAATAAATGTATTAAATGTTATAATTTACTCTTCACAAGTGAAAAAGGACATTTAGAAAATGGCAATTTTAGGAAAATACGGACAAGAGGTCGCCTCCATGGGCTTGGGAGCTGCCGTTACAAGTGCCTGGCTTACCACAGGAGAAGCACCGTTTTCCGCCTCATTAAAGGTGGGCGCATCAGCCGCAGCTTGTCTTTACGGATGTTTAAAAATTCGCTCCTATTTAACTCGGCCACAACCCATTGCGGTGGCAACTACTCCCAAAATAACTGCGACAAAAGGTGCCCTTTTGGGAGCTGGAGCGGGTGTAGGTCTTCTAGCATTGGCAAGTATACTGGAAAAAAATGCATTAAAAAATAGTGGGCTTCTTTGTCTAATCCCAAGCGTCGGCTATTTGGGTGTTTCCACCTTAAAACCTTTATTCGGAGCGAAAAAAAATCAAGCACCTCCTGAACTTACAAAAAGACTAGACCCCCTGCAAAAACGCAACATCTTAATAGCTACACCCAAAGACGAGGATATTGAACTTCCAAGACCCACAAAAAAAGAAAATGGGATGCGGAGTTTCTCCGCAGAAGAGATGACGAGGTATAATCGAGAAAAGGGAAATGCATTTGAGGTACGTACAGCTTCTGCATTAGAAGAGTACACTAGAGATTACGCAAATTTTCCGACACAACATGCATCTGGAGGATCTGCATCTTTGGTGCCACAATCTGCTCCGACTGCAGGCAAACAAAGTCTGCCACTTCCGCGTTCAGGCTCATCCTCATCTCAGGAGGTCACTCTTGTCCCACAGAGTGAAATTACTCCCAAAACCACATTGGAAAAATTGAACCTCGTAATTTTTGGAATAGAACGCTACCCAATAGTAATTCCTGAAGAACTAGAATTCGATTCTCATCAGGCTGCATTGACCCACTTATTGAAAAAGATCCAGGAAAAAGAGTCTAAACAACAAGAAATGTTTGCGAATTTTAAAAGATGGGTGGGAAGTAAATAACAATCAACATTACCCCCTTTTGAGGGGGCAAGTTTGATATTAGTCAAAAAAGCGAACCACTCATTTTTTCAAGCGGTTGACAAAAAAAAAGGATACCTTATGACAATAAAAAGTAGTTACGATTCAGTATGTGCTCTTGAGCATTTCTTTCTCGATCAAAGCAAGAAAAATGGAGCACTGGACCCAAGTAATAAGGTTCTTTACATGTACTCTCAAAAAGTACAAAAAATTGTCCAACCCGGTTTCAAAAAGCCTATAGAATCTATACAACTCAAGGCGTTTAAAAACTCCAGTGGAAAATTCTCCAGACTTTTACAATGGACCTCCGATTGCTTGAGAAATGATAAAACCCGTGCGTTTTTTGGACGAGTCGCTAGTCCCGAAAAAAACAAAGTTCTTATCAATCAAAGGTCTGTACTTAAAAGACTGGAAAAAATGGAGCACCATTGCCTAGAGGATTATGTCAAACAGATCCACTATGCACCCCTTGAAGGGAATGTGGAGAGGATTTTTGAAGAGAAAAGGAGGGCATTTGCTCTTTTAAAAGAAAGAATTGAACGATCAAGTTCACCGGTAATTAAAGGTCTGGACCCCAAAATTTCAGACTTTAGTTTCACTGCTTCTATTTCTGAAAAAACCTTTCACGAGGTTTTTGATCATGCCAGCAATCCTACGCGTTATGTTATGGAACTTCAGACCAAATACCCCTTTGATTTTACCCCAAGTGTACCAAATCCGCCACTCGCAAATCCGTCAACCCAGATGCCAGCCGGAAAATCCCTGTTGAGCACAGCACAGAATGCGATGAAAATTTTAAAAAGCTCGTCCGTTTTAAACACATTTCAAACTCTTACGTCTAATGGAAAAAGGGTTTCTTCTCATCTACAAAAAACCTGTTTGGCAGCACAAAGAATGTTTGAAAACTCCAGGACTCCCCCTAAAGAGCTTCGCCATTTCGACTTTTCTTTTTAAGCCTTTCAAGATAGCTTTTTAAGAAAAAAGAGGCTTATAGCTTTTAGAACGGTTTTGAAGGGGCTAGGTTTATGGGATCTTGACCCCCCTTGGACCACCTCTCTATCCTGTCCCATAACCACCATAAAAGAATCGACGAAGCTGCTATGATATAGCACCACATAATAGCCCAAAACACGTCGAGAAGGGCCAAAATTACCGCCTGGTTTTGAAGAGAAGAGTTCAACTCTGCTGGGGGGCTTGTTACGCCAAAAGGGACCTTTTTTGCAGCCTCAAGAAATTGTCCCGTATAGGGATTTAGGGGTGTCACGAATTCAGTAAGAAACTGCCGATGAAAATAGCCCCTTCTTGTCCATATTGTAGTAAAGCATGAGGTCCCTAAAGCTCCCGCCGTCACGCGACAAAAATGAAAAAAAATCAAAGCCGAAGATCTTTCACTCTCGTTAATCTCCTCAAGGCTTAAGGTCATAAGGGGAGCCAAATAAAACGCAAATCCCAACCCTAAAATCAGCCTTGACAGCTGTATGTGGTAGAGATCGATATCAATATAAAAGTTTGTTGTCCAATAGGAAATGGCCGCAAAAACGACCATGGAGAAAAACAACAATTTCTTTGAGCTGAACCAGCTAAAAAAATAGCCTAAAAATGGGGCTATCAAAAAAGGGAGAACACCCACTGGGGCGTTTGCAAGCCCCGATTTGAAGGCATCATAGCCCATATACGTCTCCAGCCAGATGGGAATGATCACAACTGTCGCGAAAAAACTGCTATAAGTCAAAAGTACAAGGACGATCGACAGGGAGAATGTTTTTCTTTTTAGAAGCGAAAAATTCAAAATAGGCGCCTCGCTGTATCGGCTCCATACGATAAAAAGGGCTAAAGCTAAAAGGAATATTGCTGTCAAAAAAAGAACTAAAGGGGAGCGGTACCAATCCCATTGTTGCCCTTTGTCCATTATAAATTGGATGCAAATTGACATTGTACCCAAAAGAATAAAACCGAATGTATCAAAAGGGACAATCTTCCTCTCCTTTTCCATCGAGAGAACAATCCATAGAATCAAACCACAAAGAAGCCCGATGGGAATCATGATCAGAAAAGCGATTCTCCAGGTAAATACAGTGGCAAAAAACCCCCCGATGATGGGACCTAGCATGGGAGCGCTAATCATCGTTGAGGCCCAGATACCAAAAACTTTTTGGTGATATTTTTCGGGATAAAGGTCCATGAGAATAAATAAAGCAAGGGGAAGAATAGGCCCGGAAATGACCCCCAGTAGGAACCTAAAGAAAAGGAGAACCTCAAAAGAGTCCGTTAGCCCGCAAACAACAGAGGTGAATGGGAAGATCAGCAAAGAGAGGACAAAAAGCCTTTTTTTCCCAAAATAATTGAGTAAAAAAAACATTAGCGGGATGGCAAAAGCGTTTCCGACAGAGAAGGTGGTTACAATATAGGTTCCCTGCTCAACTCTTGCCCCAAGATCTCCCACCACATAGGGTAAGATAACGCTGGAAATGGAATAATCTAAAACAAATAACAGAGAGGCCATCAAAATAGCGAACGTCACAACCAAAAGCTGAAACGTGGTTAACGTGTCTTTGGGCTCGCTCATAAATCACGGCACATCAAGTTAAGCTCCTCTTCAGTCAGTTCTTCAAGAGTATTATTTTGACGAATGATCTCCTTTGCATCTTTTTTCCCCTGTTCCCCTTGGATAGAAT
>RGXB01000071.1 GCA_010029555.1 bacterium | reverse complement strand
CAATTTTCCCCAGCTCTTATAGCTCAACTAGTCAGCCGATTTGAGGAGTTGGTACAAACGGTAGACGTGGTTGTTTTTTCCGATTATGCGAAGGGCTTTTTTGCACCTCAAGTCCTTTTTCACTTTCTTGATTTTGCCCGTAGGCTAAAGAAAAAAGTTTTGGTAGATCCTAAGGGGATCCATTATCAAAAATATCGGGGCTGCTTTTGTATTAAGCCTAATAAGAAAGAGGCTTATAAAGCGGCTAACTGCGATATAACAACCCCAATCGAAGTGGTTTCCCGGATTCTTTTAGATATTACGGATGCGGACCATCTGTTGATCACCCGTTCCGCAGAGGGGATGACCCTTTTTTCAGCTGAAAATAGACCTAAACATGTGGATGCCTTCAAACAAGATATTGTGGATGTGGTGGGAGCAGGAGATACCGCGCTGGCTCTTTTGGCTGTCGCAATTTCTGTCGGGTTATCTATAGAAGATGGAATGGTATTAGCGAATGTAGGGTCATCTATAGCAGTGAGTCGGCAGGGTTGTGTAAGCGTCACTTTTGACGAATTGCAAGAGCGCCTATTGGACTGCCAAAAAAAACTTCTTATTGCGAAAAATTAGATAAAAAATCTTTTTCCAAAAGCTTTGCACAAATTTGAAATACAAACTTGTTAAATAAATTTTGTCTGTTTATGACTCGGTTTTTAAAACAAGTTAGATAATGGCGCATTATCCCCAAGATAAAAGAGAACAAACCAAAAGCACAGATAACAAGAAAAATCTGTCTCTGCCATCTATTGGGGTGTATTCTAACCTCAATCAATCCAGCCCCACTAAACACCAAAAACAATGGAAAAAGACACCGGTTAAATATGATAATTTGGCTGAAACCTACGACCAAGATACCAGTAAATATGGATGTGCCTCTTTAGACCACATCATTAGATCCTTGATCGAACATGCACCCCCTAAATGCTATGAGCGGATTCTTGATGTAGGGGTTGGCACAGGTCAAACTTCGAAGATTTTCCTGGATATTGGTGCTCAGGTTGTGGGTCTTGATATTTCAAAAAATATGCTCAAACTTGACTCTGAAAGATCCCCTTTATTTCATCATCTTATCGACCATGCTATTGATGATCCTCTTTCTACAGCAGGGATTGATCCTGAAAGTTTTGACACAATAGTGGCAAGTGGTGTGCTTCACTTTGCAAAGGATTTACCATTTACTTTAAAAGAATTGGCAGTAGCCCTTGTCCCCGGGGGTGTGCTTTCATTTACGTTTATTCCCAACCAAAAACGCAAAGTTAGTGAACTTATCCATTTACATGAACCTTCGATTGTTCTAAAGATTTTACAAAATCAAGGGATGATCATACTGGATAGTAAACAATTTTTTGCTTACCCGGATGAAGGGAATTCCGGGGATCCTGTAGAGTATGTATTAGTTACGGCACAAAAGAGAGGGCAAAGACGAGAAATTCCGGAGGGACTTAAAGTTCTGACTCGTTCAGCCTGTGTAGATCGTCAGCGTATTTTTAGCTTGATACAAACGCCTCTTGCATGTGGTCCAATGATGACTCGATGGTGCGGTTTTGATGACGTACAGCTGAGACAAGAAGTTGACCAAATGACAAAGCTTTTTTTTGAAAAGTTTAGGGCCAATCATACTATCTTGCTTTCCGACATTCTTTTGCCCACTCATACGGCGAAAGTAGCAGGGTTAGGTCAACCGGGTTGTGATGTACTAGCAATTTTTGCTCACCCTGATGACGAAGCTATTATAGGGGGTACCCTTAGTTCTCTCAGTATCGCCAAAAGAAGTATCCAACTTTTAGTGGCCACAGATGGAGGTGGTGGTAAAAATTTAACTAACGCAGAAAATCTTGCAAGTGTCCGTTTAAAAGAGTTGGAGGAATCGGTCAAAATACTAGGGATTGAGGGATGTACCGTCCTTGGTTTTCCTGACCTAGGAAAATTTAACGATAAAAACCATTCTCTTCCGGTAACAGCACTAGATACCTTGAAATTATGGGGTATAGAAACCCTGCTGGAGTCGCTTGTTTACCAGATTCGAAAGTATAAGCCACGGTTGATTCTTGGATTTGAATCATCACGAGATTTTTTCTATTCCCTTCATGGTCATCACCTAGCTTTAGGTTTAGCTTCAGCAATTGCGTTCCACCTTGCTGCAGATCCGCTGGCATTTCCTGAGCAAAATTTAGCCCCTTGGGCTGTAGATGCTATGTATGGGGTCGTCCCTTTCGACACTCTTTCAGAGCGTCTTACAATTGTTAAAGGGGATCTGGCCAAAAAAAAAGCCGCTATTTTAGCACACCGTAGCCAGTTCTCTAGTATAGGGCTTAGTCTTAAGCTGGATTTACCAGAATTTTGGCACCTGGTTCAAGCGCGCAAAGGTGGGGGATTGCTTGAAGAATTATTGAAACCCTCAAATGTGGAACGTACTGCCAAGCTGAAGCACACAATTCCAAAAGTTGCAAGCGCCATATTACATCCAAACGATCCCGTAGGAATTCTCTTCGGACAAAGAAGCATCTCTAAAGTGATTAGTGATATTCAAAGTCGTCCTTATCCACGTAAAGAAATAGTCTCTATCCTTAAAGCTCAGCAAATGGCGCGCGGATGTAAAGACGGTAAAGTATACAACAACATCTATAAAATTTTAGATCCTAAAACAACTTTGATTGTCACTGGGCAACAGGTAGGGATTCTTGGAGGCCCCCTATATACCCTCTACAAGGCGTTAGAGGTTGTTGTTCAGGCTAAAAAACTGGAACAACTGGGCATGTCTATAGCCCCTTTATTCTGGCTTGCAAGTTATGATACCGATCTAAAAGAGGTCATGCAGGCTAACATCGTCGGTAGCACAAAAAAATTTAAAGTTCATTCTTCCGAGGTTAACACGAATAAACATCCGGTGGGTGGTCTAAAAATAGGATCAAGAATTGTTGAACTCCTTGATGAATTGGATCAATCAGTAGCCAAAACCCCTAAAAAAGATTCTTTGATGGCTGACCTTCGTTCAATCTATAACGAGGAGAGTACATTTACTGAAGCTTTTGTGAGGTTAATGGGGAGACTTACCGATCAGCATGGTCTAATTTTCCTTGATCCGAGCCATAGAGATTTTGCGGCTCTTACACGCCAAATTATCGAGAAAGAACTTTTCGGCACCTACTCTTCGCAAACGGCAATCGATGCTTCAAACACACAGCTTCAGGCTCTTGGTCATAAGGTGCTCATTAAGAAAAATGTCCATCGCCTAAATGTTTTTTTTATTGATGACAACGGCATGCGCGTTTTATTAAGACGTACCCAAAATGGATGTTTTGAGACTGGTGGGTCCCCCAATAAACTCAAGGAGGAGGATATAAGACGCATACTCAAAGAGGAGCCTGAGAGATTTGTTCCAAGTGCCCTTCTTCGACCTATTGTGCAGGACTTTATATTGCCAACTGCAGCCTATGTGGCAGGCGCATCCGAACTCAGCTATTTTGCCCAAATTGGCGGAGTTTACGACTGGGCCGCAGTAACCAAACCTTCGCTAGTATTACGCCCCTCTTTAAGTTTGATCTCAAGTTTTGAAGATAAAAGATTTTTTGAGCTTATCGGAAAGCACGTTGAACAGCTGCTTAATGAGGGGCAATTAGCGGAGGAAATCGGTTGGGCGGGCCTTCCCCAATCTTTGGTGAAAGCCTATAAAAATCTAAGATGTCAGGTCCTTAATACCTCGACATGCTTAAAAAAAATTCGAAAATTCATCCTGCAAAAAAACAGGAAAAAAGCCTGGGATCTTGTTAAAAACCAAAGCTTAATTATAGCATGCTGTCTGGAGGAAATAGGGCATCAGGCAGAGATTGAGAATTGTAAAGAGTGCCAAAATGAGATAAAAATCCAGCTGCCAAGATTGCAAATATGCTATCGAAAGTTTCTTAAAGAGATTGTTAAATCCAAGAGGGTTTCGGGACATATCCCCTCATGCAATTCACTTGGGAAAGGGGCTAATATCCTTAAGCGGATGATTGATAAAGCTCTAAAATTAGGCCGAAAGCGTGCTTTCAAAGTATGGGAAGTAATCGACCGTCTTCAACCAGGTGGGATCTTGCAAGAGAGGGTAATGACTGTCGGTCAGCTTTTCATCGAAATGGGGCCAAGGGTTACGGACACTTTGTTGCAATTAATTGAATTACGACGTTCCGATCACGTACTTGTGGTATTAAAAGATGAAATTAGCAGGCAAAAAGGGTGATAGATTGACTGATAAACCTTTCAATGCTGTGAAAAAAAACGGGATTCCTTGCCAAACAGCCGAAGATTTTTCTTCAATTTTATTTTCCCAATTCTCAAACTCGAGCAGCCCTTTTTTTCTGCAACCCTCTCTAAGCCTTTCAGCCGACATAGGAGAGAATCATAAAATAAGAATATCTTCGTACAGCGCATTGAATATTCCAAAAAAACAACAAGAAATCAGAATTTCGCGCCCATTAAATATTGCCTCAATATGTTTAGGCAGCATGGGAGGAAGTGCTTTAGTTGCCAAAGTCGTAGCAGAAGGCTTAGCAATAGCCGGTCACAAAGTTTCGCTACTCACATCACAAAATTCTTTTTTCAGTAGGAATTTAGAAAAGATTCCGACCATAAACGTCAGATCGCCTCTTTTTCCTATCAAGCCCGAGGATGATTGGGTAGAGCCTCTCAAAACAGATATAGTGGAGTATTTACGCCTCCACAAGACAGATGTGGTTCATGTGCATTACATTGCGGGTCTTTTAGAAGCTGCGATTAGCGCTCGAGATGTTCTTAGGAGCGAGGGCCAAAAGGTATCTGTTATAGGGACTATGCATGGCACGGATGTTTCCTTATGGGGTCAAAATAATCAAACATTTAAACGTATCAAAGATTCGCTACTAAAGAGTGACGGGGTTTCGGCTGTATCTCATGTGCTTGCAAATCATGCACACAAAATTTTTGATCTGTCTCACCCCCCTAAAGTCATCTCAAATGCAATCGAATCAACCACTTGGAACCCTTTAAGCTCGTCTAATCTTCGAGAAAATTTAGGTTTGAATGGGGAAATCCTAATCGCTCATTCCTCTAATTTGCGGGAGGTAAAAAGACCTCTAGATCTTATTTTGACTTTTTTTAAGATACGTCAACAAGGGTTTGATGCAAAGCTTATGATTATCGGAACAGGTCCGATGCTTGGGGAAATGAAACAAAAGGCATCTGAACTACACCTAGTGGATCAGATTCTTTTTCTCGGTGCAATCAGTCATGATAAACTACCCGAATTAATATCCATAGCCGATTTATACCTAATTACGAGCAAAAGCGAAGGCTTCTGCCTTGGAGCTTTAGAAGCCATGGCTTGCGGTGTACCGGTAGTGGGAACACGATGCGGTGGGCTTGAGGAAATCCTGGCCGATGTTGATCGAAATTCGAAAGGTCAATCAAATCTACTTAGTGAGGTAGGCGATACTCTTGGTCTAGCTCAAACCTCAGTATCCCTATTAAAAGATCCGCAGCGATACAGACGCGTCCAACAGGAATGCTTAAAAATCGCACACTGTAGCTTTAGTCGCCAAACTCAAATACAAGAATACATAAACCTAATTGAAGGGGTTTGTATTGGAGGTGATTGAGCGTGCAGGAAAATGCATCTAAGAGCTTTTTAATCTGGTTTTGAAAGGGGGTTAGTGGGGCTATATCCCGCCATTTAAC
>RGXB01000008.1 GCA_010029555.1 bacterium | reverse complement strand
TCAAAAAGAATATAAATATCCCGTATAAACCATTCACTCCGATCTGCTCGATAACATTTAAGGTGGAGAAAGCGATAACCGCATTGAAAAAAAGGTTGAAAAATGTCGCAACCGTAAGCAATCTCCCTCGATATTTTTCAGGGTAGATTTCTGCTAAATAGACCCACACTACGGGCCCTAGACTTGTCGCAAAGGAGGCGATATACAGCAGGGTTCCGATTTCATAAAACCCCCAAAGACTAAGGATCAAACCTAAAATCATCCCCGTCGAACCATAGACCAGTAGAGGCTTACGCCCGAGCTTATCGATAAAATAGATGGCGAAAATGGTCATAATAAAATTCACAATTCCGATCCCTACAGAGGCAAATAACGCAATATCTTTAGAGGCAATCCCCTCTTGGAGTAAAAGAGTAGGAGCATAATAAATGATTGCATTGATCCCCGTTACCTGCTGTAGCGAGGCCAGGATGATTCCTAAAACAAGCGATCTTTTAATGTCCGGGGTAAATGTAATCAGATTCTTTGTGTCTCTTTTGGGCTCGTGGGTAAAATGGAATTTTTTACTCAATACAGCCCCAAAAAGCCCTAGACCGGATATTAATGCACTAAATGCATAAGGTGTTTGCCATGCCCCCGTTTCATAAATCAGGTAGTTCGATAAATATCCCACCAAAATGCCGCTGGTAATCAAAAGCTGATGCAAAGAGACAATCCCCCCCCTTTGGTCTTTTTGGCTGATTTCAGCTAAAAACATAGGGGCCACTACCGAGCTGGCTCCCAGTGCCACTCCGGTGAGGAGCCGGCCGACTACTAAACCGTCAATTGTTTCCGATAAAGCGAAAAGAATCGCACCAGAAAAAAAGAGTGCGTAACTAATTACTAAAGAGTTTCTTCTTCCAAACCAGTCAATAAAAGAGGCAACACAGATAAGTCCTATAAAGGACCCAATCAGTAAGCTCCCTACAACCAGCTCCTCTTGAAACGGGTTTTTGAGAATCCCATCCTGTAAAAAAACAAGCGTTCCTGAAATAACACTTAAATTGAAGCCAATTAGAAAAGAGGCTGCAACGATAATAATATAGATCATAATCTACTCATTATCAGGAGGAACATTAATTTTAAATATTTTGTTAAAAAATTAAAAACATCGTTTTTATAAACTAGCTTTTTTTGGAATAAAACTCCTCTACCACTGCCCCCTTTGAGCACCTTCCTCCAAGAAATTCTTTATTGTCGTAGCGTAAATGGGCATGAAAAAGGGTCGATTCTTTTTCAAAAACTTTAGGCAAAAAAGCTGCATCCCCTGCAAAAAGGGGATAATTAAAAAGGTCTTTTATGGGGATAAATTCTAAAGATCCCTCAGGATTTTCTTTTAGGGGAATTCCATCATACTCCTCTACAAGGAATACAGCCCCCATCCAAGTCTCATTTTTTTTACCAAACCCCTCCCAATGGACAAATCCTTTGAGTGTAAACTTGGTCGCCTGGATATCCGCCTCCTCTTTAAGCTCTCTTTGCATACACTCCACGATGGTCTCATTGTCCTCCATCTTTCCCCCAAGTCCGTTATAAAAACCAAGCTGATCATCTGTAGAGCGTTTATGGCGATGCACCATTAAAACTGAAGAATGATCCCGATTGAGGACATAAATTAAAGTTCCTATGATCACAAATCCGTGCATATCCAAATCCTTTTAGCGATCTTTTACGATTCGAGCCGCAATTTTTCCCAAATGGGGCTCCAGTTTATCCCTATTTGCCTTCACAAGCCTCTTTTTGACTACCTGTTGGATCCAAACGTCAAATTGGGTCAGAATTTTATTCTTTCTATTTTCCTCCAAAGAGGGAATCGAATCAAGATTTTCTAAAAAGTGTTCAATAAAAAACACTATCTCCTCTTTTGATTGCAAAGCCTGGTTTGCTATGTCATGCAACCCACACCCGACAAGAGCACGGCACTTTTCCAGCATATACAAGCGGCCTTGCGCGGGGGTTTTAGCACCCATAATCTCTCTATCCAATAACCGGAAATAGCTATAAAGAAGCTTGGTAATGTCCATGATTTCCACTCGTGAGGTATCGAAAGTGGCTATTGCTTGCAGCATCAGGTCTAGAAACTGAGTTCTTACCCAGGATTTCTGTTGTGCTATATCGGGATCTTTTTCAGAAAAAGTGAACTGGATATCGAGCATTTTTTCCAAATTAGGAAAAATTTTCGAAAAGAGTGGGCTTAAGCCGGGAGTAAAGAGCATGGGGAGCATTCGTATAAGCTCTTTTACTTTCAAAAAGCAGATCTCGGTTGCTTTTAAGAGAGCTTTTTTATTTTCCTCCTCTTTCATGGAGGCCTTCAAAGAGTTATCCATGAGGGAAGATAAAAGGGAGCCGTAGAGGAACATTACTGTGTGGGAAACCTCGAGCCCCACCTCATGGAGGAGATTCTTGTCTTCAAGAAGACGAGTTGAATGGGTCTCATAAAATAGGGAAATCGCCTCAACAAACTCCCTGTTTTTCCATCCGTTTTCATGATCCAAAAGAGATAGAGCCCTTCCTGCGACTCTCTGCATAAAATGGAGTCGTTCTCTACCCTCCCCTTTTTTTTCAAAAAGCTTGCTATAGGTTTTTAAGATTTTTTTGCAATCTTTAACCTCTAAGTCGTAATAAATAAGATCTGTACTAAATCTCTGATCTAATAAAGGGAGCCCTTTTTGAAAAACCAGTTTGTATTGTTCATAGGTGAAGCGAGCTTTGTTGTAGAGGTTTTTATCATAAAAATCGAGCAGACAACGTATGGTAGATTCGTACGCGATTGAAAAAATATCCCCATGGGCTTGAATTATCTCCTTTTGCATTAAGATCGTTTGTGGATCCATACTCGATGAAAAGAAAGAACCTATCAGGTCTGCGGCGATGTGGACAAGATAGACGTTTTTTAACCGAGCCGCATTTCCAAAAAATCTAAAAAAGTCTTTCAGAATTTCAGGATCTCCGAGTCTTTTGTAAAAAAGTTGCCGAACAAAGATTTTGAAAAAGGGATCAAGCTCGTCTTTTTGTGCATCGAACTCCTCAGGGAATATTCTTAAAAAATCGACAAACGAATTAAAGACCCTATCGACGATTTTAAAATAACGGTCCACATCAAGTTCCCCTAAAAAATCCCTTAAAATAGAATTTACGACTTTAAAATCGAGCTTAAGGGTATTGGTATCGTACTGAGTCAAGACCACGTAGTTATCCAGACAAATCGCCAGGGTTTCGGTAATTTTCAACCGCTCTTGTTCGTTAGTAGCTTTTAAAAAAAGTTTTTTTAAACAATCCATCCCTTTACAGATATCCGCAAAAAGGGTGTCTAGGTAAAAATGGGAACACTCGGGATGATTAAGCCCATCCTGGTACTTTTCGTAGATAGCAACTAGCGAAGGGCCCTCAAGAGGGAAGGTTTCCAAAAGAGTAGAAACGATCTCTTTTTTTTGTTTAGATCTGGAAAAACCCTCTTGTTCATTCATGAGAAAACACTTGCGCAAAATCTCCAGCCCCGAAAAAGTGTCGGATTGGTTTTCCATTTTATTCTTAAAAAGATGACATTTCCACTGTAGGAGGCTGGAAATTTGTAGCGGATTTAAATCCGCAACATCCTCTTTAAAGGAAAGAAGCCTCTCTTTTTTGGGGAACACAAGATCTAAGTCTTCAAGGTATATTTTAAGCCAACTAGCGGAATAGCATCTTTTTTTTGCAATCGGAGCTAAAAGGGCACAAAAGAGCTCTTTTTTTTCCTCTATAGGTTTTGATCCCAGGTTAGCAGCGTATGAGGCGACAATTTTATCTGTAATTCTTTCAAGACACTCTCCCTTTAATCCGTTTAAATCTTGAAGATAAACTCCAATACGGCTTTGCATTTTTTCATAAATCCCGACTGAAGGCGCTCGTTGAGATAGCAGGTATAAAAAAGCGAGATCTCTTGATTTGGAGAGGGCAGGAAAAAAAAGGGTCGCTTCGTAGCGGTCTAGAAACTTCGTCATGGCATCCACCAAATCGGGGTGGGTCAGCTCCTGCCGCATGACGAGTATAGCCAGTCGCTCTGCCTCTGCATCAGTTAGGTGTACTTGGTGGGTTAAACTTTCGAGCACCTTTAAAACCGTAGGGAGATTTTCTCTGCTAAAAAGAAAGCTTTCAAGGAACTGAACCCCAACATTTGCTAAGGCGACACCCTCCGTTTCCAAAGCAAAAAAATGGTCTACCAGCCAGGAGACTTGAGAGGGGTTAACTGTAGTCCATTCTCTATTTTCTAAAAGACCTCTGAAAAGGGTCGCCTCAAGCTCATTATGGGTTTTTTCAAACAGCATATAGAGATCTATTTGATTAGAAAGGGGTAGCTGGTTGAACTCTTTCAAAGGAAAAATAGCCAAAAGACCCTGTGCAACAGTTTCGGTACGGACTTTTTCCAAAATAGAGGGGTGCGACAAAATAGGGTAAAAACTTTTAAAACACTCTTCAGGGCTAACGGCCTTTTGGCAGAGAGCAAAACATTTTGCTAATGTCTTATCCTCTACAAAATTTCTGAAAAAGATCTCGCTGTTTTTCCTATTTAAAAAGGCGTTTAAAACGACCGCATGACGCGGATCAAAACTAAAATCCTTTCTCAGCAAAAGAGTCTTAAATACCGCCAATCGTATGGGGACTTTAGAGATTTGCATCAAATTTGCATCCAAAAATGGGAAAAGATCGCCACTTTCTTGAAAAAGCCTTACAGCGCTATCAAAATCTTTTTCTAAAAGCCCTACTAGAATCTGCAGATAAAGATTTTCACTTTTTGGTGAAAAAAGCTCTTTTTTTTCTAAAAGCTTTGCTAGAAGAGCACCCAAGTTACAGTCCTGAGAACCTAAAAGATTAGAGCTCAAATGGAGCAAAAGAGCCTCGATTTCCCCCTTTTCAGCTTTTTCATCAAGACATTCCAAAAGGGTTTTCAAGACTCTTGGGTCTTTTCGTAAAAGATCCGCAGGCGAATTTTTTAAAACCTCTAGCCCTTCTTTTAACGAATTGAAAAGTTCGAAAGCCTCAAAAAAACAGGCTAAGCGCTGCCCCTGGAAAAGAGCTCTCAGTTTCAGCTTAACCTCGTGAGAAAATTTCAGATCCGGATATTTTTTCAGTAGCACCTCAAGAAATTGCTGCATCTCTAAAGGGCAGCTGTCAAGTCTGGCCACGAGCTCAAATACCTCAAGCGCCTGTTTTTTAGATCGACTCCCATAAGCACTCAAGAAAGGGATAGTGGGGGTTTTTTGGTCGTAGCGAAGGGTTAATTCCTCCACCATAGAAAAGATCTCCGCAACCTCAAAACTCTCATCGGCAACTTTAAGGTAGGCTTGAAGGAACTCTTTTTTTAGCTCATAAGAGCCAGAAAATTTTGTTTTCAATCCCCTTTTAAGGATAAGCGTGAAGTAGGCGCTCTCTTCCATCTGCCCTTTGAGTTCGAGTAGCTGCCCCTCTTGCAGAACGCGAGAAAGGTTCTCTACCAAACGGCAATCGGGGTCTTTTTGCAAAATAGAGGGGCATGTTTTTAGAAACCTCAAACCCAGCGGGATCAGATCTCTGTTTTTTGGGTGGGGATACTCGATTTTGTCCTTCAAAAAATAGAGTACCCTATCCGCAGCCAAATCCTGGTGTTCGTCTGAGATCTCAGCTAAAACAGTTTCTAGTTGTAAATCTTTGAAAAGCGACCCCAGTATAAAGGGACAAACGGGCTTTTCCTCGTGAGCTGCTTTCACTAAATAGGCGTAAAGAGGCCTCTTGAGTAAAAATATCTCGTCTTGAGACAGAACCGATAGATCGGCTATTAGCTCCTCTTCACTTCTGTTTTCAGAAAAATGATAAATTCTTAAAAAGGAGAAAGCCTCTTTTGCTAGGGGAGATAAACATTGGGTTGAAAGAGCTTCTAATCCATCGATCGAAAAAGGTTGTCGGGTTTCCAAACTCAAAATCAGAAGTGTAAAAGGGAGAAGATCTTTTGTTTTGAGCGCCTCATTCTTCAAATCTCCAAAAAACCTGTCTTTATTTGGGCTATGATCATATGCGTCTTGTATCCAGGGAAAAAATCGGGTGGTAAGCCCCTTTCTAAAAAAAAGACCGACCGCTTTAGTCATAGGCATCGACAATGCATAAATTTCGTACCTTTCCAAAGCCTTCCAAGAAAGATTTGAAAAGAGCCCTCTTGACTCTATCCAATTCATAAGGGGGAGTTTTTCTTCAACATAAAGCACATCATCCTCAATGAAGCGCGAGCACTGATCAAAAAAAGTTTTGGGGTATAAGTCCAAAAACTCTTCATACAAATTCCCGCCAAAAAATTTCCTTAAAAGATGCTCCATGACTAGAAATGTGGGTCTTTGAATCGGATCGAGAGTAAATTTTCTCAAGAACATCCTCTTCTCTTCGAGCGCTTTGTCGGGGGGGAATTCAAAAAGAAATTGTTTCAACTCCTCTTCAGAATATCTCCCCTTAAGGATACAAATTGGCATGAGCTGATGGAAAACCTCTTGGGTAAGAAGATGGGTTTTATTCAAATTTTTAAGATAGTCAAGGGGATCTTTTTGCGATAAAGGGGGGAGTCTATGGTTCTTTCTAATCTTTTCCCATTCGGCTTGTTGCTCCTCTGTGAGGGGGTATTTTTCTAGGTAAAGCTCATATAGTTTTTCAAAAAAAGTCTCCACTTTTTCAGCGGAGATCCCCGGTTTGGCAGCGTACAGTAGGAGGGCATTGGAAAAAACTTTTAGGCTGGTCTGCGGATCTTGAGGAAGAAAATGACAGATATCCTCCACCGAAGCCGCAAACGATTTGGGGAGAAAAAACTGATGGTTCAAAAGAGCAAATGCATTCTTTTTAATCACTAATTTTTCCGGGCTATTCAGTAAAGCAGACGACAAGACACTTAATAGCTCTTTATAGGGATCCCAGGCTACAGCATGCGGAAAGTAACCCAAAAATGGATCAAGCTCTTCGTCGATTGCAGCAAGAATTACCTCTGCGGCTGACTCTGGTATGTCTTTACAAAAGAAGAGAGCATTGTGGAGATTCAACTTGAAATTAAGGACATTAACTCTTTCCAGATGGTTTAAACAAAAAAAGCGTAAACTCTCTTTGAAATGGGAATTTTGCAAAAAGCTTTGTTGCAAGTGATGAAGGGCAAGATCTATCAGTTCTTGAGGGACAAGATAGCCCTGGCTAAACTTTTTAAAAACCCTGAAATGGAATCCATAAGCGGTTTCAGGCTGGGAGAGATTAAGGATTTTGTATCTGGAAAGCTCTAAAACATGTTCAAGATCCGGGTTAAGAGCCTCAGGTACAAGGCTTATGCTGCAATTATTCAAAGGGCCGGGTCTTAACTCTACAGCTAGGCTATCATCATCAAATAAATGGGTGCGAGCGCCTGGCACCAAAATCTTTACATCCACATTTCCAAAAGATAGACACAAGTGTCTGTCGGAGGATTTGTAGAAATAGACATCAAAAACCTCCTGGGAACTTAAAGCCTTTTTTCGTGGCGACCGGGCTGAATTCACCCAATTTTGCACCAAATCCACCATATATGTTTTGAATGTTTGATAGGATTTCTGCGGATCTTGCTCTTCGAAAAGGGCGAAATCGATATCACTATAAGACTGATTTCCACTGACTATATGTCCGGCTGCCCCTCCAATCAGGTGTAGTTCACCATTGGCAGTCAAAGAGAGTAAATGGCTTAAAAGCTCCCCCATGCCCCGCTCGACAGAACAAAACTCCTGCTGAAATTCTTTTTTGGGTTGAAGTACAAATTGAGTACTTAAAAGAGTTTCGAGCCTACCTATCTGATCTGGATCTAAAACAAAAGAGCTTCTTAAATTTTGTAAAGAAAACGGGTCTTCAAGAAACGGAAAAAGTGGTGAAACAGTTGTTGGATGCGTCATGAACTTGCAATTTGTCGGCTTAAAACATACCAGAACTGTTTAAATTGTTCAATTTTTTGTATAAATTTTTAAGATGCAAAATCCCAACCGGATGCAAATGGCTTTAAAAAAATCTATTTAAAAAAGATTGAATCTATTTTGACTTCAAATTAATATTTTCTTTACAACCCCCAAAGAGTCCCATGCAAACAACTTTTATGGATGTATTTCGGTCCCAATTTTTTCCAAAAACCTACTGTTTTCTAGAGGATCCTGTGGAGAGCTGGATTGAAGCCTATGATTTTGATACACACCATCCAGAATTGGCCGCTCCTTTGAAGAGTATTTTTGTAAAAGCTAAAATTGCCACCATCTTTAGTGAGCCGTTCAGTTATGAAGAGGAAAAAATAAGAAAAAATGTGGAGGAGTTAAAACAAAATCATTTCACATTTCTAGCCTCAAGAAGAACGCGAGAGGGTGATACACTCCCCTTCTATTCGGCTTTAGAACATCCTCGACTGCCGGGGTGGGTTCTAAAGCCCTGCGGCAGCAAGGTTCCCGATTCTAGATTTATTTTAGGGCCTGCAAACTCTCTTAATGATATGGCCTACTTCCACCCCTACGATGGGCTGTATAGAATTCCGATGAAAGAGCGTATACGCAAAATAGCTGAATTGGAGGATATACCGCTATTAGTCCCGAAAAAATTTTACGCTAAAATCCCTTTTTGCAATAAAGAGAACCCGCTAGAAAATACCTTTGTTATCGCAGAAAAGCTCGACGTCCTGAGCACTCAGGACACGTTAAAAATGATAAAATCTATGAGTACATCCCAGCAAAGTCTTTTAGCGTATCGCATCGGCAGATTGATCCAGTTGTCAGGTTTTTTAGACGCCTCTTTAAATAATATTCGCCTCACTCCTAATGGAGAAATAGCGATTATCGATACGGAACCTGCCGGGTTTTTAAAAGAGAGAGGAGAGTTTCCCAAACCTTTTTGGGCCGGTTACGGCCACCAGGGGACGCTAGAAAAAAGCGGACGCATCGGTCTCCATCTTTTACGCGATCAGTTCCTGGACAAGAGCTTGTCCACACCCGATGGAAAAAAGGTGGCTTTTAAGGGATATGAAAGTTTTAAAGAGATGCTCGATACGATGATTGATCAGGATTATTCGTTAAAGCCCTCAAGCAGAAAAAAGGCTCTTGCAGTTTTAAGCTTTGGGGTGCTCCCCGTTCTATGGGCAATACAATCCCTTTTTATCCATTTGGTGCTCCATTTTCTGACAGACAAGTACATGTATCTCAAAAAAAAGCATGCTGATCGAGCTATTTTGTATCAGTACGTTCCGTACCCAGAAAAAAAAGCTAAAGAGGCCAAAATGAAATATAGGCTTAATCTATATCTCAGACTAATCCACTATTTTCAAAAAGACATTCCCAAAGTTCAAGAGGTGAAACTATCTTGCCCCATCCCCGCAAGCGCCATCTGCTGAAGGGGGCTCTTCCAAGTAGAATCTTCTGATTTCACGGATCTCTTGAGTTTGTGCTTTATCAAAAAGCAATCCGCAACCTGCGAGATATTTATAGACATCTATCATGATACTCGCTCGTCGACGATTGATCGCTTGCAGTTCAGGGGGATTTTGCGCATTTCTATGGTTGATCAGGAAGATACGCTGCAAAAGGGCTGTTTTGAAATACCCGAAATGGGGCTCTATCCGAGCACGAATCTGAGGGATTTTTTTCACTTCACAACGGGCAAGTAGGGAGACGACTGTATCCTGCAATTCTCCTCGAAAAGCAGAAGATTGAAAGAATTGGAGGTTTGCGGCGATTTTTTCCTCCATATACTCCAATTTTTCAAGCCACGAAAGGATCATCTCCCCCTTTCTTTTTTCATCTAAAAAAGCTTGCGCATCCATTTTAGACCCAAGAATTTTTGGGTGGAAAATGTAACCAAAATTGCGGATAAGCGGAATGAAAATTTTACGAAAAAGTTCCTCTAAGTTATTTGGATCAAATTCTAAAGAAACAAACGCATCAAACAGAGGCATAAGGGGAAATTGAGGATCACAAAAACTCTCTTTAACTTCGAAAGAGCTAGAACGATTAGCTAATATATCCATAAAACGGTACAACAGCTTTTCGGTATTTTTTTTCCTTTGAGGCTGTTTGTCGAACAAAAATTCCTGGAATGGGGGCTTCAAAATCTCTTTTGCTAAAAAACAGAGAGCTTTTTGCGTGTAGGGGCTCCTCGCTATGGGTGTTTGATCTGTAGATAAACGCCTTTCTAAGCAATCGATCAGCTCCATAAGCACCGGAAAACGACCCTCTGGCGGCACCATCGCAAAGTAAAGGTTAAACTGAGTCTCTAAATCGGGGGTTTCAAAAACAAAAGTCATGAGAGAAGCTCTTCTCCTCGCATGTAAAATGGAGACAAAATCGTGAATCTCTTTATCTTCAGGGTTAAGCGCTGTCAGCGAATCGGTCCATTTTTCTAAATGGTGCAGCTTCTCGTCGTCTGCTAAAAGATCAAAAATTGTAGGAGTTATCTGCTTTAAAAAAGGGAGGTCATCTTTAAAAGTAGCGTTTAATCCAACAGAATTTTGCTGTATTCCCCAACTAAGAAGTTTTGTGAAGAGTTCGATTGCACCAATCTGGATCTCCTTTTTGAGATGATCAAAATGGGCAAGCATCTCGTTGTGAAAAAAAAGGAGCTCTTGAAAACTTTCTCTATCCAGCTGCCGATTTTGTATGGCTTTATCGATCATACCATATAAAACCTCATAAAAAATCTTTGTTAGATGAGTTTCTATTTTTTCTTGCCCTTTTTCTAAAAAAAGCCTTTGTCCCAAAAGAAAGTAGGCCTTGATATACAGAAGATTGTTTTGAACAGTGTTCACAGGAAGCTCTTTTGAGCAAAAGACCCCGTTTATCAGCATCAAATCATTTTCAAGATCTAAAACTGTAGGGAGGATCTCCATCATAATGAAAGTAGTTTTTTGCCCCAGTTCTTGGCGTAGCGATGCAATCAAGGGAGAATCCCCTTTTTTCATAAGATCCTCTGCAGCAAAAACGCATAGGTTTTTTATAAAAAAAATATTTTTAAAAAGGGTGTTCCTAAGAGCTTCTATTGACCCATTTTTTAGACTTGCCCTACCTGAAATCTTTTGCAACAGATCTTCCATCTGGTCCAAAATAGGATAGATCAGTTCCACCTTTGGCTCTCTTAGGGAGCAACCCATAAAAAGCTTCAGATTTTCCTCAAAATTTTCTAAATACTCTTTTTCCAGATCGATTGAAGATTCTAGATTTCTGGAAAAATTTTCTAAAAGCATCACGAGCTGAACAAAAAAACGCTCGTTTGCTCCTTTAGGGAAAAGGGGGAGAAATTCGACAATATTAAAAGAGAGGGCGTCAGGGTCTAGGAATTTTTCCCTCCAATAGTGTCTTAGAATAGCACAACCCATTTGATTCTCTTTAAGATCAAAGTCGATTGGCTCTTGCTGCGCTAAATGCTTCAAAGCCCAGAGATGCAAAATAAAATTTTCTGAAAAATGGGGACTATCTCTCATTTCAAATAGACACCTAACCATTAAAGCCGCGTCTTGGGTCTGGTGAGCTAACTCCTTCATTAAAAAAAGAAAAGGGGTAGGCCAACTCGAGAGTTTACATAGGGGCTCTTTAATCCAATAGGCAACCTTTAAGGGTTCTTTTGCCTGAAGTATTTTATCTTTGAGAGCATTAAGCCCCTCTATATCGTAGTTTCTACTTCCGGTACACGACAGCAACCAGTTGCAATAAATCTGCGTGGAATCGGGGTGCTCTTCAAGCGCTTTGTCGATATAAGGGGCGTATCTTTTATATTCTTCTAAAGAAAGCTTTTCAAAAAAACTAAACTTATTACAAAGCTCTAAAGAATTTTGCTCACCAACGATGGAGAGGAGGAGAATCTCTTGAGAGATTTTTGCCATAGACTCTTTTTTTTCAAGGCCCTGCAAAAGAGATGCGATCAAACTTTTGCTCCACCCCCCTCTTTTCAAAATTTCGGAAAAATCTTTAGAGGTTAACTGCCCCTCATAGGCTCTATCAATAAGCAGAGGCTCAATGACAACACTATTTTTTTTGATCGCCTCAATCAACTCCCTATTAGTAAGAAAGGCTAGCTCCTCTCTTTGGGTGGCTACCCCAATAAGTTGAGCCTTTAAAGGCTCGTAGATTTTCTTTTTAGAGCGGACTTTTTCGGCTAAACAGTGTATCAATTTAACGTTTTCAGGTGTCTTTAGTTCAAAAAACGGGCCTGAAATAGTCTCATTAGCGATTCTCTCCCAATCCAATGCCTGGCTACTGAGTTCCACATAAAGCTTTGCAAGCAAGCTCCACTCTGATGGTGTCAACCTTGCCAAAAACCCAAAAGACATTTCGATCAAAATCTGCTGTTTTTCCAGGCTTAAAGCGCAAGAGTCCTTTAGAAGGGCCGAAAAAATTTCATACGTAAAGGCTTTTTTCATCTTTTGGGAATCAGACCACGGAAGACAAAGGACGAAATCCTCAGCTCTTATAAAAAAAGCCCTTTTTTCAATAATTTTTGGAAAATCGAGAAAAAAACCCTGGCGGGCCCCTTCAACTAGCACCAAAGCAATAGAGGTATGAGCTCCATTTTTTTGCAAAATTTCGGTTCTAAGAGCTAGATCCTCTACAGAAAAAAGTTTTGCTTTTTCCATCAGCTTAAGCTGAAGGGAGAAATCTAAAGACAAAAGGAAAGATGGTTCAAATAAGGGAGCTAAAAGCTCTTTGTCCAGGCTTTCCCAATCCGAAATTTCCAAAACGAAGGGGAGAAATTTTTGCATTTTCTGTGGGGGGATCTTCCCTTTTGCCAAACTTAAAGTAAAAACCTCTGGGCTAGGTTCACCCTCAAAATCTTCAAAATCGGCCAACCGATCGAGCAAAACGGAGCGTGAGGGCCCTTTTGCAACGACTATAGCTTGCTGTAAAAATTGCAGATAGCGGGTATTAGGGCTGTTATTGGGTTCAAACTGCGTTTCATTTTCGAGGGCATATTCCATATAACCCTCCCCGATCCCCTTGGGGTAGTGAGTCAACAGGAAATCAAAATATTTTGCATCCTTGAATGGGGTTTGACTCCCCCCTTTAAAAAACTCCAAAGAGCCTTTTTTTGTCAAAAAAACCTGTTCATAGAGGGGAATTCTAAGACACTCCTGGAGAGCTTTAGGAAACGTTTTCCACTCTTTATGGCAACTTGAAAGATCTTGTTGGAGCATTGAGAAGAAGATTTGAGTTTTTTTCAAAAAAAACCCCACTTGGGAAGGATGGCTAGAGCAGTCGGCAAAATCCTCTGTTCTTTCTAAAAGAATCTGCCAATCCCCCTTTTGCAACGTCTGGGCATTCCAAGAAGAGACCTTAGACGACCACTCCTCTTTTGTCCTTTCTAAAAAAGCATCCAGCTTAAGGTTTTTCCCTTGTAACAGAAAAGGGAGGAATGCCTCTTTGAAGAGAGGATCTAAAATCAACCCCTCAAGTCCTAAAAGGCGTTGAACCTTAGGATTCTTCAGAGCTAAACACCAAAAATCTTGCGCTTTTGGCCCTGAGGGGTGACTAGAATGGTATTCTTTAACCAAAAGTTCGTCTAAATCTTGTTGCTGATGTACCAGATCTAAAAGAAAAAGGGTGGGTTCTTCACAATCCCAAGCGGATAAAGTAGTTAAGAGTTGCTCTAAGTCGATTTGCTGTTGTTTGAAAAGGGCGCGCCAAAAGAGGGGTTTACACGTTTTAAAATCGTTTATTCCTTGGAGGATAGATGCGAGTGCATGCAAATCCTTCAACGAGATCTCCTCAAGAGCTTCTTTCAGCTTGAAGCGTAAAAGTTCCCACTCTTTTTCACTAGCAGTCCCGTTTTCAACGATAGCTTTTGCCATCCCTGCCGGCGAGAGCCTTTTAAAAAATTGGAGTTGCTCATGTTCCTCTTTGGCTCTAAAATAGGCCGAAAGCTCCTCAATAACCCCTTTATGCTCCACAGTAGAGAGCACCTCTAGAAGCTGTTTCCCCACCCTTGCCCGTGTGGGATTAGAAACAGGGGATATCCTCCCCTTACTAGTGGAAGCTTCGATCCAATTTTTGAGGGTATCAGTCAGATCTTTTTGTCCGTAGCAGGAGGTGTTACAGATTTCTAGAAAAGTCTCTTCAAGAGATTTTGCCAAAAAAAAGGATTCCCCATTAAGGTAAAAGCAGCACTGCTTTTCGTCATAGTCCATCCCCGAGCGAAGGGCTGAAATCACAAGTGAATGGATCTCTTTTTTAGGGTCAATTAGGGGCAGTCCGTCTGCAAAAAAAGCCCTATGAATGAAAGAGATTTTATTTTCGTTCCCTTGGGATCGTTCTAGTAAATTTTGGAGATTTATGAGAAATAGGGGCCTATTTTGCGATCCGTGTCCTAGTAAAAACAGATCTAAATTCCGCTGAAATGTCTCTAAGCTTTCTTGTTGTAGACAAGTCAAAGCATTTTTTAAAAGGAAAGGATTAGCGCTCCAACCTTGTGTACATCTTAGAATCGTTCTTAAAGAGAAGTTTTTGACCCCATTTGGATCGGAAAGGACAAGGGTTTTTTCCCTATTGCAGGCTACTGCATACTCTAGATTCTCTTTTCCCTGTCCAAAAATACAACCTGGAACCAGAGTCATTTTAACCTGCGGTAAAGTTGCATCTACTACCAGAGCATTATCATCAAAAAGGTGACTTCTGTCTGCAGCTGAGGGAAATTTGATATCCACGTCAAAAAAGGAGAGAATTTGGTGATGGGGATTGATTCGTATAAAACCGGGACTTTTAGGATCCTCAGTCTGTAGACCCAAAGAGTGCAGATAAGGGAGAAACTGGTGGGTAAAGAGCTCAAAACTCCCCGGTTGAGCGTAGAACGCGATATCCAAATCATTTTTGGGGTAATCAAAAAGAATTTTTTGGGCAGCTCCCCCAATGATAAACATCTGAAAAGGGGCCAACCGACCCATAATATTTTTTGCGACCTCCAGAAGTTCCCCTTTGGAACAAGGCAAAAAACCTACAGGTTCACTGAGGATCTCTTGATATTTTTCAAAAGCCTCAAAATCCAAAGGTGCACTCGAGTTCGATTCAGCACCGCTAGGCCCAGACACAAAGCTTAGCGACTGATGGGGGTAATGGATAGACAAAAGAGGAATCCTAACGGGTTAATTCGCGTAATATTTTATCAAATTCTACAAAAAAAACAAACTAAGGTTTTCGACTCTATTCGATTGCAGGGTAAGACAAAATACGTAGGTTTGAAAAAAAAGAGTGTTACTGGCAGTATCCATAGAAGTTTTTTTAAAAAAAAGCAAAGAGCATATTTATGGTATCCATCAGTTTTAGGGAGCTTTTTTGGGCCGAGTTCTATCAAGAATCCCCTCTATCCCCCTTTCCATTGGTGAAAATCCCCCAACAAATAGACCAAAAATTCCATCAAATAAGTGTTGAATGGTTCTCTCAATCTGAAAATGGGACTTTTGTATCCTCTTTACCGACAAAAGATTTGTTGAAATATGATTTGAGAAAACATCTTTGTTTGAAGGCGTGCCAAATGCGCCTTTTTGTTGATCTCCCTCAACCCCATTTGAATCCAAAAGACACATCGAGGCGAAAAAACATCCTATCTAGTCAACAAACAATCCAAAAAATTGGCGAACAAAGTGATGATGAGCAAGAAAATCTTGCGAGAAGTCTTCTTGCCTATGCAACGGAAATTGGATTAAGCACATTAAGTTTTGATGATTTCCGCCTGACCGAGGGGGAAAATAACTGGGCGCTAGTAGCTTTTGAACCGAGGATTTTCCAAAATCCCCAAATCCTCCATTCAAGGGAGACTACACAAAGATTTTTAGCCACAAGCTTGATGAAATGTTTGAGCAAGCCTTGCTCCGACAACCCTATGGATTTAAAAAAATTACAGCCTCAATCTCCCCTTATAGCCCCATTTTTTACAGAGCTAAAAAAAATGCATGGAGAATCTACTAGGTTTAGTATCACTAAAATCTTCCTAAGCATCGTCTCTTGCGGCTTTTTGCCACTCTATTATTTACTCAAATGTTGTTGGAAATTTTATCAGATAACACGGTTGAAAAAAAAGCTCCTTAAGCTAACCTTTGGAAAAAACCCCTATACGGAACGGGCAGAAAAAATGCTCGACTGTTGCATTCAAATGACGCAACAAGTGGGCGGCGCAAGATTAGAAATGCAAAATAGACGACTGGTTGAACTTTAGATTTTTTTAACTCAATAGTTTAATCAATCCCAAGACTTTTCTGTATTCCCCTTTGATTTGCTCTTTGAGAGCCACGTCTGGGGTTAAGTTTCTCCATTTGTTAAGCAAAGACCCAAATGAGCTGAGAAAATCTTTATACGAAGTTTGGAGTTCCCCCTTGGGTAGCCTTTGGAAAATTTGGGTCAAATTTTCCAACTTGCTAACAAAATGACTAAAAAAATCCGTTTTTTTGGGGTCCTGTTTTGTCCAACAGATCTCATCGAAGATCCCTAGAGCGCCTAAACACGAAGTTTCAACCATAGCCAGAGATTCTGGTTGTGGGAGGTGCAATGCAAGCTGCATCGCCACTTCAAAGGCATCCAGGAACATCTCTTTTTCTTTTAAAACTGCTTCAACCGATTTGATCTCCAAGATCAAATGAAAAATGCCTACCATAGAGGCAGAGAATAGCTTCACAGCAGCCTCCTCATGACAGCGAGGATCTAAATGGTGCAAACCATTTGCGGTAACAGTAGAGAGTATATTTTTGAACGTTTCGATTAAACGGTTCAAGTAAAGAGGGGTAATCTGCGGATCAAGGCTTTGATGGGTAAGTACCACATTCATGTACAAATTTCCCAGGCACTCAACTAATGAAAGCGCTTGAACCCTAGATTCTTCCACAGGCAAAGACTGTAAAAGGAATTCTATTCTTTGTACCATGAGACCAAGCGAAACTAAAGCATCAGAAGAGATCTTGTTCTTTTTAAGCTTCCCGTACATACCGGTCAAAATATCTATAAAATTTGCGTGATCATCCAGAGTCACTAAAAGAGAGTCGAGAAAGCGAGGGTAATCGACATCGCCGATTTCTAGATTAAACAGCTCCTTTTGGAAATGGAACCAAGCGCATAGCCTAAAGTCTTTCGGATCATATACAGCAGGTATTATTGATGAGAAAATCCGTCTCAAATTTCGTCCTGTATCTGGATTTTGTCTAAAAAGGTGGGCAGATTTGACCAGGCTTTGTGCTATAGGCTCAAACACTTCATCAAAAGAATAGAGCTCACCCTGTTCAAATCCCTCTTTTATAAATCTCGCCAAGATCTCATAACAATTTACAGAAACAGGAAACGAAATCTCCCCGATCTGCTCTGCAAAAGCTAGAAGATCAAAAAGTTTGCTTGAGATATTCTTGTGTGTAGCGGTTTGGAAAAGGATCTCTTTGAAAGAGGCTGCCGCCTCCTTTTGATTGATAGAGCAAAAACGGTAAATTTGATCGATCTTCAATTCACAAGGGGGAGAAGAGATCAAAGACCTACAGCTTCTGGTGAAAAATGAGCTTTTATAGGGGGTTATCGCCTCACTGAAGGGGGGGGAAAGGGGCTTTTGCGACGCAAATTTTTCCAAAACAGATAATGGAGTGGAAGCTCCCGATTTACTAGCAAAAAATCGCAAAAATACCGCTTTTATCCAGTCAGGGCACCCCTTCTTATCTTCGCTTGAATAGAGATCTAAAACCCTTTTGCAGGTGTCTAATGGGAGCTCGTTAAAAGCCAAAAGCTCTAGCCCCAAACGCTCGAAAAGTGCCGGATACTGCATCTCTTCATTGTGCCGCTCAATAAGGTTTTGAAGTAGACAAATCGCTATCCCCTCAATCCGCTTTTTCCCCTTCGTTTGATGCGTGAATAGATCTAAGATTTCGCTTGAACTAAAAAGCGTTAAAGGAATTTTAGATAAAATTTCCTCCACTTCTTTTTGAGGTAGCGTTTTAAATGTTTCTTTAAAAAATAGGAGCTCTTTTTTCAGTGGCGGAAGAAATCTTTGGAATCTCTTCAAGCAAACACTGTTTTTTTCGATCACATCAGAATGTAGGGTTTCTAACGCGAGCTCTCTAAGTACCCCGTTTCTTTCCAAAATTGGGTGAAGTTCTTCAGTATCTGTAAGAATGAGGGAGCTTTGCCATGTTGAAAAGACCTCTAAAATCAGCTCTAAGCCAAAAGACATAAAAAGCTTTTCATCGTTTTCTAGATAGATCTCTTGCATCACAATACTCTTATCTTTTAAACAAAGCTGATCAAAAAGAGAGCGGGCTTTTTCTTGGAGAGAAGGGTCACTCAGAGCCAAACGGATTTCCATTAAACCCTGTTCAACGGGAATACGCCCTTTTTCAAGAAGGGCAAATCTTTGCTTGAAATCGAGCTTTTCTTTATCGCAAGATTGACCGATTTTCCCTTGAATTTCCTCTAAAAAGGCAGGGTCTCTACAAAAAGGCTCTATACGAGAAGCTAAATTCAAAAAAGAGGGATCTAATGGGGTGGGATGGGCGTTCTGCAGAATGAGGGCAATCGCCTTCTCCAGATCGGGAAATACGTCTTCCCCTTTTTCAAGGAAATTCTCCTTGACTCGTCTGAAAAGACGCCTTTTTTTAGCCTCAGTATCTTGAGATACCTCCTTAATAAAAAAACCAACAGACTCCTCAAGGGAAAGGATCTTTTTTTGACGAAAATTTTTCAAAATCTCTTTAACATGAGGGTAGCGCTGCTCTCTCAAGGCAAAAAGAATTTCCAATCGATTTTCCTGACTTGATAAGAACCTCTCTACCTCTATTGACTCATCTTTTGAACGGATGAGAGCTCCGTGCTCTAGAAAAAAAGTCTCTTTTTGTAAAGGGCCGCTACCAGGCTGCAGTAAAGATTCTACCAAAAGTTTGACAGGGAAATCCCCCCCTAATTCGGTTTCCAAGAGCTCGCACATCCCTTTTGCGCCCCCTCTTCCCTCCATCTGTCTCAGCAGGGTCACCAAATTCGCCAGAAACAGAGGTTTTTGCTGTTCAGTCACATGCCCTTCTAAAAAGAAATTCAAGGACTTTCGGAAGGCTTCAGGGCTGTATGGAGAGGATAAAAGTTCGCTTCTTAAGTGTTCCAAAACAGAAAATTCAGGGGTGAAACCGCGGGTCAAAGCACCTACAATTCTAAAGAGAGTTTTGTTTACTAATTCGGGGGTGGTTAACCTTAATTTTTTCGTCGTAAGGGCATCTATAGCCGAGTGGAAACTTTTGCTGTCTACACCCATCCTGGCTTGGGGAACTAAAGAGGCGATTCCAGAAATTTCACGGCGCGGGTTCTGTTCAAGGTAGATACAAAGGGCATCATGGTCAAAAAGATGGGTGAGATCTGTCTCAAGGGACATAAACTTAAAATCCAACTCTTTGGTCTCCATAGATTGGTGAGAGATATTCCAATTGACGTATTTTTTGATCTCATCGACTCTGATACTGGGGACTTTTGAGGCAAAAAAGGAGGCACAAACATCGGTGAAATAATCGGGATGGGGCTTGCAATGAAAAAAAATAGCAAGATCCACATCTCCGAAAGGGGCACCACTAAAAAACGATTGAGCAGCACCTCCAATAAGAACCGGATTAAAGCCTTTCTCAAAAATATGAGTGACAAATTCCCTTAATGAAAATTGAATCTGCGGGTCTTGGGGATCTTTAGATGTGAGGGTGATCGGACGCTCTAAAATAGCTTTTAGGTGATCATTTTGCCAGGAGTTTAAGGGAACTGCGTAGGGGGGGCTCATAGGTTCAAGGCCTACAGGCTCAAAAATTGCGGGATGCCCTCCTGAGGCACCTAGGGCTGAGTTGAACATAAAAGTACCATGGTTTTTAAATATTCCCCTTCGCGGTATGCGATATTTTTCATATGGTCAGATGCAAGTATATGTCTTTGTATAAGCTGAGTCTGTTTTTTTTCTAAAAGGGTGGCCTCGAGCAGAATCGTTTCAAATAAAGAGGGGCTCATATGGTAGGAGCACGAGCTCGTCATGAAAAGCCCGTTAGGCTCAACTTTTTTTAAAGCTAAACGATTTAACTCGCGGTACGCTTTAGAGCCCTTGGGAAGATCCTTTTTAGATTTGATAAATGCAGGGGGATCTAAAATTACGAGGTCAAAAAGCTCCTCAGAGTTTTTTAAGTATTCAAAGACGTCGCTTTCAACGATTTTATGCCCTTTAAGCCCATTTAGACCAGTATTGATCTCCATCTGGCGGCAAGCCTCCTCTGAAATATCTACACTCACAACTTTTTTTGCCCCCGCTTTTAAGGCATGAAGGCTGAATCCACCTGAATAACTACAGAGGTTTAATACCGTTTTTCCAACAACCTTGTCGCGGATCCAGAAGCGCATTTCCCTCTGATCTAAAAAGAATCCGGTCTTCTGACCTTCGACTACATCCACTAAAAAACGGACATCTTTTTCATAAATCTCTATGGGCTCTTTAGGCTGATGCGCAGTCAACCATCCCGATTTTGGGAAAAGAGCCTCTTGGCGCCTTGAGATAGAGGTCGATTTTTCATAAATAGCACTTGGTTGAAAAAGTATTGTCAAAGCCTCAACAACTTCTTTTTGCAAAAGATCCATACCCAAAGTGCCAAATTGCACGACAAGAACATCCCCGTAAGCATCGACAATAAGTCCGCTAAGACCATCGTTTTCCCCGTTGATTAGCCTAAAAGCGTTCGATTCGATCTTTAGAGCTCTCCTTTTTTTCAGGCTATGGGCTATCAGGCGATAGACCAGCCCCTCAGCTTTTTTTTCCATAAAACCGAGCATTCTTAGCCGAATTTCCGAATGGGTATTTACGTACCCTATTCCAAGAGATTCCCCTTTGGAAGAAAAGACCTCAACGAGGTGGCCATTTTTTCCGGTAAAGCTCTCAATACCCTGTGAAAAAATCCAGGGATGACCCAATTTTAGGGTCTTTTCTCTCCCCGGTTTGAGTCGAACCTCTCCTAAGGGTTCTCTGTTGGGCATCGCCTCCGCTATAGCAACCAGAGGGGTTGCCCCTAGTATAGAGGGCACAATCGGTGTGTCTTGAAGCATAATAACCAGAATATTTTAACATTTATTACTAAATTTTGAGACAAAAAAATTCAAAAAGGGGGGAACCTCCCCCGCTAAAAGATCTTTTTAACAAGAACTACACGCATCCAAGATTTGAGAGTATCTACGCTTACCAGTTCAAAATAAGGGAGATAGATGGATAACAGCTCATGAAGCTGAAACGGGAGGATTCCACTTAAAACAAGGGTTTTTTGGGGTTTACACAGGTTATACAGAGTGTCTACAAGACCCAAGAGGGGGCCTAAGTGGATATTTGCCAAAACAAGATCTGCGGGCTCGTTTTGTAGATCAATCGGGTCTAAAAGACCGTTTTCCTCGCAATTTTGGCGAGCTACCTTCATTGCGTTAAAATCAATATCATACCCAAAAACCTCTTTGGCACCCAATTTTTTGGCTGCAATCATGAGGATTCCCGAGCCGCATCCGTAATCAATCACAGTTTTTTCTCTGGGTGGGTTTTTAACGAGCCAATCTAGACATAAATGGGTGGTTGGGTGGTCTCCAGTGCCAAAAGCGTTTTTTGGGTCTAGCAAGAGAACCTCTTTCGCCTCTTTTGGGACCTTATGCCAGCTAGGGACAATCCAAAGTGTATCGCCAATGACCTGAATTGGGGTATTTTTTTGCACCTCAAGAACCCAGTCTTTTTCCGCCACCTCCTCATTGTGAAAAGGTTCAAGATGCTTAAATTTCTCCTCGTCTTCAGCCCGAATCAATGCCCCCACTTTGTTCAAATCCCAGTACTCATTTGTGAAGCTCTGCTCGTCTTTAATGATCTCCGCTCCCTCTATGCACTCAATAGAAACACTAAGAGCCCCCAGATCCATAAGGTTATCGGTGAAACGCTCCACCTCATTCTCTGCGACTTTGAAAAAAACTTCTTTAATCATAAATTTTTAATTGTTTCCCCCGATGAAAAGAGAAAAAAATCCTTTAAACCAGGATCAAGGATAGCATAATACCTCTATTTAAGGACACACCTTCCCTTTTATTTCTAAATGGGTGAAAATAGGAGCGATGTCCTGGGCCTACTACCTCACCTATAAATTTTTCACCTTGCTATTTTCTTTGTTTCTAGTGGCAACAGCTACCTTTGTTTTGATGCATGTGATTCCGGGCGACCCCTTCTCTCAAGAGCAGACGATACCGGACGAAATTTTAAAAAGCCTAATGTCCCATTACGAGCTGGATCAACCCCTTTACAAGCAGTATGTCCATTATCTTCAGGGGTTATTGCGTTTTGACCTGGGCCCCTCCTTCAAGTATGAGGGTAGGATGATTCAAGACATTATTCGTGAGGGTTTCGGTGTTTCTGCTATTTTAGGTGCCTTTGCGCTGGTGATTTCCGTTGTTGCGGGCGGGGTAATGGGCTCTTTCGCAGCTTTATGTAGGGGAAAGTGGCAGGATTGGGCGTCTATGCTGATGGCGGTGATTGGAATGAGTGTGCCTAGTTTTATTTTAGCCACTCTTTTGCAATACATTTTTGCAATGAAATTTAATCTTCTGCCGATCGCCCGCTGGGGGGAATTTCGGCATATGATTCTCCCCGCTGTCTCCTTAAGCGCCTTCCCGACTGCATTTATTGCCAGACTTGTGCGCAATAATATGGCTGTCTCTTATACACATT
>RGXB01000070.1 GCA_010029555.1 bacterium | reverse complement strand
CCCCAAGAGTATAAAAAATCACTTGCTAATTCCGATTTTATTGTTTTGATTCCCGCCTACATTACTTCACAGCTCAAGGGTGCTTTTGAAATTGGTGTGTTGATTTATCTCCCTTTTTTTGTGATCGATCTTGTCACCTCAAACATCCTTTTAGCGATGGGTATGATGATGCTTTCCCCATTAACGATCGCTTTACCCCTAAAGCTCCTTTTGTTAGTCATGGTGGATGGCTGGACGTTGATTATCCAAGGAATCGTTCAAACCTATAAGTAAGAGATAAGAGGCTCAATGTTTCAATCAGAGATCTACCAACTAAGCTATCAAGCCCTCCTATTAATCCTTATTCTCTCAGGACCCCCGATCTTTATAAGTATGATTTTAGGTCTTGTTGTTGCCATATTCCAAGCAGCCACACAAATCCAAGAACAAACCCTCTCTTTTACTGTAAAGCTTATTGCTGTGATGTTTACTCTGATGTTTATGGGGGGTATGCTTAGCTCGCAAATAACTCAGTTCACTTACACTATTTTACAAAACTTTCCCAAATGGAATGGATAGACCCCTACTCATGGCTGCAAATTCTGCAGATGTATCTGCTAATCCTCTGCAGGCTTGCCCCAGTGATTGCGTTCACCCCTTTTTTAGGGGGAAAGATTGTTCCTGCGACAGCAAGGGCTGGCCTTTTAATTTTTTTAGGCATCCTTTTTTTACCCTACTCCGGATTGAATACGCCCCCTGATGAATCCGCTACATTCTTTACTGCCTTTTACGCTCTCAAAGAAATTTTCATAGGATTTGTGATCAGCTTTTTTGCCTCAATACCCTTTTTTGTAGCCCAATCTGCAGGGATCATTATCGATTTTGCCAGAGGATCTTCACAGCTTATGGCTCAAGACCCCACCTTGCAAAACCAGGCCTCTCCCTTAGGGATCATGTTCAATTATGTACTGATTGCCCTTTTTTTCATGATCAAGGGGCCCGAACATTTTTTTGAAGCACTTGCACTCTCCTTTGAGAAATTTCCCCTTCTAGGGACCTTGGCACCAGAATTTACACAACTTAAATCTAGTCTTTGGGTAGCTATGTCCTCCATAATCCAGGTCGTATTTACCCTCTCTTTAAAACTTGCATCCCCTGCGATTATTGCTATTTTAATGGCAGAAATGTTTCTTGGAATTGCAAATAGGCTCGCCCCACAAGTACAAATCGCTTTTTTAGGGATGCCACTAAAATCTTTCTTAGGTCTTTTACTATTGTTTGTGGGTTGGTTTGCGATTTTAGGTGATATGAAGGAGCTTTCTGAACAAATGCTTCAACAAATAGAAGCTTTTTTTGCAAAATCCTCCTAAAAGAAAATCGATAAAACAATTTTTCTTTCATTGTTTCAAAAACCGTTTAAATACTCTTAGAGGGCGAATATTTAATAAAATAACAATATTAAAAATCAACGAAAAAAATCAAAACCATTCTCTAAGTATAGTTACAAACCATTTTTTTTTGGTTATCCTGTTGACAGTATTTTAACAACCGTACTAAGCTACACTTACGCATTAATATTTAAGGCTTCAAACATATTTAAAGGGAGAACTTATAATGGAACTCAACTTTCGCAAGTTGTGGACTGTTCTAGGGGTTGCATGTTTAAGTGCTAACCTCGCAGCAGCGCCCGCTTCAAGCAGCGGCTCATCCTCTTCATCCACTCAGATGAGTAACACCGACCAATCAATGATGGCTTCTGGGCTAATGTACGCCGGACCTCAACTCGGTGAAGACGCAACAGGTATTTCACTTGGTGCAGATTACATTCTTTGGCAAGTAGTCCAAGAGGGTCTAGAATTCACAGCCGGAAACGTTTACCCTACAGGAACCAATGCAGCTTTGCAAGGGGGGACTAACTTTCCTAAATTCAGACTCTTGAACGGCTTCAAAGTACACGGTCAAGTAACAATCGCAGAGTGTGATGATGTAGATCTTTTCCTCCAGTACATCTGGTTGCAAAGATCTTCTGGAACGAACTCAGGTACAGGTGCTACAACTGTCTATCCTCTAATGATTATAGATTTTGATGATTCCATTTCATCCTCAGATAGCGTCTCCTCCTGGGCAAGCTCCTTTAAAACCTCTTACAACGTTATCGACCTAGAAATGGGCCGTCTTACTTCGATTGCTAAAGATTCATTTAGTCTTAGACCTTTCTGGGGTATTAGAGGTGTTTGGAACAACCATACATGGGTAGCTTCTTGGGTTGGGACAGTTTCTGGAACACAAAGCATCACCTATTCACTCAACTCTTACCAAAACACAAGTGGTGCAGGTGTAAGAGGTGGATTTGATCTTGCATGGCAATTCTTTGCTAATAGCGAATATTTCGGTGGTCTAAAAATCATCGGGATGACAGCTCTTTCAGGTGTTTATGGACGCACTTACGTGAATACATTAACAGGACAAGCTCCAACTGCTTCACAAACAAACACAGGTGGTCAAGTTTTCTACAGCAACCGCACATCTTTAAATAGAATGGTTCCTGTTGTAGATCTATCTATCGGTCTAAGCTGGAACATGAGTTTTGGCGGTGAAAGAGATAACGACTACAATGTTGAAATCCACGCTCTTTGGGATACACAATCCTGGATTGGGTATGGAAGACACTTTACAGCGTTTTGGGCACCACGTGGTCCACAAAACCTCACTGTACAAGGTTTCACAATTGGTGCAGAACTCGCATTCTAATTGTTGGATTGCTTCCAGAAAAAAAACCGAGTCAGAAATGGCTCGGTTTTTTTCTTTTCTAGAGTAAAAAAAATCGTTTGCCTTTCTCCTCCTCTTTTTTTATACTTGTAGTCAAAATTTACATAATCTTGATGCAAAACTCTTATCTTTCGATCCGGTTTTTAGCCGTCTTTCTTTTGGTGCAAATGTTCTGCTGGACAGACAGCTTTTCTCAAATCGCTTCTTTGCAAACGGGTATACATAATAAAGAATTGGAGTGGAAGCTTTCGGGAGAATATCTACTATGGCAAATATCGATGGAAGGTCTCGATATAGCCGCCGATAATGCCTATATCGACTATTTCCCCCCCGCGCATAGAGGGCGGAGTTATGGAGTGAGCTTTCCATGGAAAAGCGGAGTTCAGATAGGAGTAGGCGCCATTTTTCCAGAGAGCCAAGGCACTGAATTAGAACTTGTCTATTCGTGGCTTTATCCTGTTGTAAAAGAGAATATCTCAACCGACCCAGTTGTCCAAACTTTTCCCTTTTACTCTGTAAAACCAACTGAAAGACTCCCAAATTCACAAGTGTTTGTTGTGGATCACCTTGCTACATTTCAGTCCTATTATAATCTGCTTGATTTTCGTATGGGACGTGAAAATCAGATTGTACCTGCATTTAGAGTCACCCCGTATTTAGGGTTGAGAGGTACCTGGCAAAAACAGCTATGGGATACAAACCTGCAGATGTTTACCCAAAATCCGGTTATTTCCAATTACATCTACAACTACATTCAAAATTTTCAAGGAGCAGGCCCCCTTTTTGGAGGTCGCTTTAAGTTTTTTTTCCTAAAGAAATACCCAATTTTTGAAAATTTTGCCCTTATCGGAAACATTGCTCTAGCTGGGATTTTAGGAAACATTCAAGTAGATTCTCTGTTCAGTGCAGTATCACCCTTCTCCAGCCTCATCTACTCCTCTAACCAAAAAACCATCTTTACCATTGTACCTGTATGGGATTTGAGTGTTGGGCTCCTTTTTGAGAAGATTTTCTCTAAAGGGACAAAGGTTTTTTCCGCTATCCGTTTTAATATTCTGTGGGAAACCCAATCCTGGATCGGTTTCAATAAAATGCAATCGAGTGTTGTCTACTTTTCCACCCCCTCGTCGATGACTGTTCAAGGTCTGACAGCTGGATTGGGGTTAGTCTTTTAAAATGAGAAGTTTTCTACTACCCCTTTTTCCCCTTTTTCCCCTTTTTTCCCTATTTGGAAATCCCCTGCCACCAATTGAACAAGAGAACCCATTAGAGATCAAAGTCGATCTTTTTAGATTTGCCCCTTACTGCTCTTCACTTTCGACTCACTTTGAAAAAAAGAGGTTTTTTGATACAACACTTTTCAAAAATTTTGAACCGGAAAAAAGGGCATTTTGGGGAGCAGATATAAAAATTCAAATCCCTTTAGACAGTAAAACTACGTTTTCCAAAACAAGATTTTTTTCCTCTAAAAGACGGTTCCAACTTATAGACTACTCTGGATACTTGGATCCTGATGCGATAGCATTACACTACGACGTGCACCGATCCTATTGCGAAAAAAACATCCTTTTGACGACAGCACAAAATGGATACCTTTTTAATGAAGAGCTTATTGAAAGCTATCTGGGAGCTAAGTTTTTTGTGTCGAAACATCTCCTGTTCTCCCTTTCCCAGGGGCTTCAGTTTTCCCGCTTCCTCCATTCTCTCACTAAAAAAATCGGTTTCTTGTATCTAGAAAACGCACCTGTTGAAGAGCTGAGGAATTTCAATTCCTCTACCTCATTTCATGGAGCTGGCCCCCTCTTTTGTGCTCACCTAGACTTCATCCCTTTTCCCACCCATGTTGTTTCAAAGACACTCCACCTCTTTTCGCAAATTGACACTTGTATGAGCTACGGAAAATACACCGTGCGGAATCTATTTCATATCGATAATGGGGCAAAAAAAATCACTCTTCTTGACCAGTTAAATACCACCTTTACACTTACTCCTGTTTTCACTTTTCTTGCGGGAATAGAGTTTCGTCCAAATCTTATTTTTTTTGAGGGTTCTTTTGAATTGATGATTTACAATCAAACATGGTGGAATGCCGATCGGAGCTACCAAGGGACATTGGATTTCAACGGACCTGGGAACATCTCATTGACAGGATATGCAGTAGGTCTAGGTATAGATTTTTAAAATTTAGAAAAGTCTTAAAAAAATTGGAGAACCTTTTTCAATTCTTTTTCAAAACGATCGACCTCGTCAAGGGTATTATACACACCTAAAGAGATGCGCAAAAACCCATTCACTCCAAAATACTTCAACGCTTTCAACGCACACAATGAGCCGCTTCTGAGTTCGATCCCCTTTTCCCCTAATAAAAGGGCAATGTCCATCGAGTGGGCGTTTTGGATCACAAATGTAACTATCGTATCGCTATCTTTAGCGCTTAAGAGTTTACAACCGGGAATTTTCTCCAAACACTCTCTATAAGCTGATGCTATCTCACCGAAAGTTTCTATCTTTTCTTGAAAATTAGGGGTATTTTGAAAAAGTAAGGCCTCTTTCCAGGCAGCAATCTGCGCTAAAGCGGGCGTACCCGTCTCAAATTTCAATGGGGGTTCTTGAAACTGCATCTTTTCATCAAGCTCAAGAATCATATCCCCTCCGAAAAAAAGGGGGTCTAATCGCTCTAAAAAACGTTCGGCTATAACAAGTGCACCTAATCCTGTTGGCCCATACATTTTGTGCGCAGAAAAAGCGAGAAAATCTATATGACATTCTTCAACGTCCACTTTTTTATGAGCTAGACTTTGAGCTGCATCCACAATAAAGACCCAATCTTTTTGTTTACAAAGAGATCCCAACTTTTTAAGGTCTTGGGTACATCCCGTTACATTCGATACGTGGGCTATTGTGATCGCTTGCACCTTAGACAAATCCATCTTGAGCAGAGAGGCAAAATCCACAGCACCACTCTCCTCTACAGGGAGATCTCTAATCTTTAAAAGACCTTTTTCTTCCAGA
>RGXB01000069.1 GCA_010029555.1 bacterium | reverse complement strand
GTAAACATGGATCAGGAAGCAGAAAAAAAAATAGCCATTCTCGAGTCTATGAATGATCAGCTTGTAGCAGAGTTTAATCATTTGAATGCCTTGCTCAAAGAGCTCGGATTTGATGACGGGATAGAGTCGCTAAAAATTGCAGCTGTTGAGCTCATACGCAAGCGCAAAAATTTAGAGTAATTCTTCGCAATATCTCTCTTTTGGAAAGGGCTGGTAATAGTGGTGTACGCCCGACTTGAAAAGGCATTTATAACGTGGTTTATTTCTAAAAAGCCAAAATTCGCTTTCGTAGTACCCTTTTTTCAGATCTGGCAGGCTAGCCAAATAAGAGCCTTTTGCCCACCAAAAATTCCCTGAAAAGTGGTCCCTTGGATCGTTAGTGTAGTTCACACCCACAACATCAAAACCCTCGTTTAAAGCCTCGACGCTTTTTTCCCATTTTTCAATCATGAAATACTCTAAAAAATATCTACAGTCCTGGATGTTGGGAAAAGATCCTTCCCATGTAGTAATTCCTTTTGAGTGGAAATAGAGAAAATAGGCATCAGGTTTTTGCTGAGCCATCTTTCTTAGGGCTTTCAAGGTAGGTTTTTCCATCAGCCCACAATTTTTGTGGTAAAATAGAAGCTCCATTTTAGGATCTTCTCCATAGAGCTTCAATACATTTATTTCCCCTAAATTTCCGATGTAAATCTTTCGGACTTTCGAGTATAGAGTGCTGTTTTTTAGTTTGAGGAGTTGCTCAGGAATAATTTTTTCCCAGTTTCCTCGCGTGCAGCAGTGATAGAATATGTACAACTCTTGATCAGGATAAAGATTGACACTAAGAAGCATTACAAGAAACATTAAAAATCTGCACATATTTTCACTCAAAATGATGCAAAGACTATAAAAGCTCTTGAAATAATTTCTCCATAACTTCCAAAGAAATCTCAGACTCTTCGATCATTTGATCAGCGAGTTGTGATTTATCTTTTTTGATCTGTTCCATGGCTTCTTCTATGGAGTTAAGAACAATATATCTTCTAGCAATCAACGGTTTTTCTCGCCCGACCCGGTGAGCACGATCAATCGCTTGCATCTCGGCCTGTGGGTTCCACCAAGGTTCAAAAAGCATTACCGTATCGGCCTCAACAAGGTTCAACCCGACTCCTCCCGCTTTCAAAGTCATCAAAAACACACAACCCCCGTCAAACGTTTTAAAGCTCTCTACCACCCGTTCTCTATGTTTCGTCTTACCGTCAAGGTAAAAAAGCGGGATAAGTTCGGTCTCGAGCTCTTGTTTAAGGAGCTGCAGAAGTGAGGAGAAATGGGAAAACACAAGCACTTTTTGCCCATTTTCTATGTGCTCAAAAAGATCTTGAAGAACTCGGTCCAGTTTAGCTGAAGGGACATCCAAATCGATCAGTTTAGGTGACAGGACATGTTGCCTTAATTCTAAAATAGCAGAAAACACATGCTGGCGGCTCTCCTCAATTTTTTTTCTATGCCCCTCTTTTAACAGATCGTAGGACTCTTTTTGCTCCTCATAAAGATCCACATATATGAGCTGCTCCATTTTTTTAGGCATTTGTAGAACAACATCTTTTTTCAATCTGCGTAATATGAACGGTCTGGTCAAATTTTTGACTCGCTGCAGATCCTTGGGATCCATTTCACCTGCCAGATCAGGCAATAAAAGGGTAAAAAGATGGATAAGATCGGTAATCCGATTTTCGACCGGTGTCCCCGATAAAGCTATTTTAAATTCGGCCTTCAAGCGTTTCACCGCCTCAAAACCTTTTGTTTTTTTATTCTTTAGCCCTTGCGCCTCATCCAATACAAGAACAGCATAATCGATTAGCTCGAACTGATCGATACACACTCTAAGCATCTGGTAAGAGACCAGTAGAACACCCTTTTCAGGGATCGTTGTTTTTCTATCAAAGATCTCTACAGGCAAAGTGGGGTTGAATTTTGTTATCTCCTGTTTCCACTGCGATAACAGCGTCAAAGGGGCTACAATCAGCGCTTTTTTATCCCCTAAAACAGAGCTAAGAAAAGCTATTGTTTGTACTGTTTTGCCAAGGCCCATCTCATCTGCCAAAAGGGCTGCAAAGCGATTATTGTATTGGAAAAACAGCCAGTCCAAACCCTCTTTTTGAAACCCAAAAAGCTCACCCTGGAAATCCTGAGAAACTCTCTCTTCTTTTATAGGAATCAGCCCTTCTATTTGAGTCTGATCGAGCCTTACCAAAAGCTCGGGCGCATAGAAACGGGGTATAACTAAAGTATGACTTTCCCACTTTTTGGGGACATTTTGGTAAACTTGAAGCTGCGAGTCGTCCAGAAACAGGTAGGCTTCCCCACTTTTTAAAAGCACCTTCCCTTTACTATGAGCCTCTAGTGCGTCTTTCAACGAAAAGCTCTTTTTTTCCGATCTGTACTCCCCTTCCACCAAAAAGGAGGTTTGATGGAGTTTTTTTGTCCCCACAAACTCTTTAGAGAAAAGGATAGGCTCTTTTTTGGGACCCACCACGGCATACCCCATCCCGTGCAGAAGCGTCAAAGCCTCCAACACTTTATGGGTTGGGCAATAGTACGAGGAGGTTTGCATCGGTTTATAAATATAGCCCGCATCCTCAAGATCCTGGAAAAATCTATCGACCTCCCCCTTTGTGCCATTTTTTGTTTCGACCTCGATGAATGCCCCCGTCTCATCTGCCAGGCAGATAAGGAAAGAGGCTTCAAAAATTGGGGGCGAAAAAGGCTCTTCATCCCTTTCTTTAACCACCTCCACCTTTGGACCCCAATCAGGGGGATCGACCAGATAAGAATCGATGAATTCTTGAAATTCTTTGGGAGAAAGAGCTGTCGGCAGTGAAAAAAATCGCTCTATTTTGGGGAAGGCTCCTGTGAATTGGCGGATAATCCCTTCAAAAACAAAAAAGTCTAGAGCGCCATGTACAATCAAGGGACAAACATGGAAGGGAATTTTTTGATTTTTGTAGAAAAAAAAAGGGTGAACAGTCTCTTCATAGAGCTCTATTAAGACATGAAAAGTCAAAAAAGGGTCGAACAGGAGTTTCTTCCCTCCAAGCGATAACTCCCCTTTAGCGGTGAGGGTGCGAAGCGTCTCTAAACCCCTTTTAGCCTCAATTTGGGTAATCTTTTCCCCCTCTTGAATTGCAAAGGCTATTTTTTTAGGATCATTGCCTTGCAAAAGAGTGTATTTCATGCGATGACAGGCTCTTTTTTTGTTAAGCGCTGTTTTTCCTCAAAAGAGAGTTTTCTAAAAGGGGTTGTCACCGTTTCTAACGAAAAAGGCCTCACTCGCCCATTTTCGAGACAGTTTTTAGAGCAACACCCTTTTGCCTCATCTACGCAAGTGGGACATGAGAGGATTAGGCAATTACAGTCCATGTTTGCACAGTTATAATAGGAGTCCGCACTTTTTTTACAAAACTGGCATTCAGCGATCGGTTTGGCCTCATCCTTACTGATAGGAATCACCATCCTGTCGTCAAAAACAAATAATTTCCCCTTCCAAGCTCTGTTGCCGTTTTCCAGCCCGTATCGGATAATCCCCCCCTTAAGCTGATAGACTTTTTTAAAACCTAATTTTAACATCAACGAGGAGTAAAGTTCACAGCGAATGCCTCCGGTACAGTACATCATCACCTTTGTTTGATCGGTATCATAACGCTCTTTCAACTTTTCGGCATACTCGGGAAACTCTCTGAACTGGTCTAGCTCGGGTAGCAGCGCCCCCTCAAAATGCCCCACTTTCCACTCGTAGTCATTTCTTGTATCAATAACAATCGTGTTGTCATCTTTTTCCTTGATCATTTTTTCCCACTCGGCGGCCTCTAGATGGACCCCCTGCAGCGAGCTGTCCACCTCCCTGTCCATCGCTACAAGCTGACGGCGGTACTTTACAATTAACTTGGCAAAGGGATGAACCGGGTGGTCATGGATTTTTATGTCAGCGGAAGGGAAGTTTTTGAGCACAAAAGCGCGATAATTCTCTAAATTTTCTTTTGACACGGAGCATTGGGCATTTATCCCCTCCTCCGAAATATAGATACGCCCCCTGGCATCCATTTCTTCAAGAAAACTTTTGTGTTCCTTAATAACTTTTTGAGGATCATCGACTTTGGTAAAAGCGTAGTATGCGAGTACTTTAATATCATCGGCCAAGTGCATAAAAAAAGTCCTTAAAATCGACAATGAATCTACCACATCCCGATTTTTACTTGTTTAAAAACTTGGCAATCCGTAATATTGGAGCTTCGATACGTCAGACAGTTAGGAGAACTATGGCTCGTTATCGCGGCCCAAAAAATCGAATTGCTCGCAAGTTCGGCGCAAACATCTTCGGAAGACGCAAAAATCCACTCGCAACAAAGAGCAACCCACCCGGTATGCATGGGGCGAAGAGAAAGAAACGCTCCGACTTCGGCAATCAGTTACATGAAAAACAAAAGCTTGCTAGCTTTTATGGTGTTATTCCATTGAGAACTCTAAGCCGCTACTATAAAGAGGCTCTAAGAAAAGAGGGTAACACATCCGATCTCTTCATTCAACAGCTCGAGTCCCGTTTGGATGTCGTAGTCTACAGAATGAAGTTCGCACCTACCATTTTTTCCAGTCAACAACTCGTGTCCCATGGGCATGTTTTGGTCAACGGAAGAAAGGTAAACATCCGTTCTTATCAAGTGAAACCCAACGATGTGGTCACTCTTAAAGAAAAAACTTTAGAGCTATCTGTCGTGAAAGATTCCTTGACAAGCACAAGAGAATTACCTGCCTACGTCAGCTTTGACTCAGCAACAAATAAGGGTTCTATTTTGATCCTCCCAGCTTTGGACCAGGTTTCATTCCCCTTACACATCAACGTTCCAGTTGTTTGCGAGTACTTGGCTTACACCTCTTAAAGGATGAAAGGGCACGATCAAGGGCCACTTGTTGGCTGTCATAACTCCGCCCAAGGCGGAGTACACAATGCTCTCATAGAGGCCAAAAGCTTAGGTGCTACGGCCTCTCAATTATTTACTACCAATCAAAAACAGTGGCGAGGAAAAACGATCTCTGCCGAGGAGATTGCCAAATGGGAAGAGGCTAAGGCTAATTCGGGTGTACAAGTGGTGATAAGCCACGATGGCTATCTGATCAATTTAGGCTCCCACCTGGATGAACTTCTCGAAAAGAGCCGTAAGGCTTTCCAAGAGGAGATCGAACGTTGCCAAGCGCTTCATATCGACTTTCTCAATTTCCACCCCGGAACAGCCACAGATAAAAATCCCGAGAGGTGCCTTGACACCATCGTAGATTCCCTTTTGAGCTTTGCCCCCCTTTTTGACAAAAACCAAAAACTAAAGCTTGTTCTGGAAACTACCGCAGGTCAAGGAAATACTGTAGGCCACACTTTTTCCCATTTGGCTTATATTCTTCAAAACTGCCACAACAAAATCCCGCTGGGCATTTGTATCGATACCTGTCATATTTATGCAGCTGGCTATGATATCCGCACCCCTCAGGCATGGGATCAAACTCTCAAAGATTTCGACGAAATTGTCGGGCTAAAACATCTAGACTGCATGCACCTGAATGACTCTTTAAAGGGGCTTGGCTCCAGAGTGGATCGGCACAGTTGTTTGGGTTACGGGGAAATAGGGATTGAAGCTTTTCAATTTGTAATGCAAGATAAGAGACTGAAACATCTGCCCAAATGCCTGGAGACACCTGAAAAGGAGGCGCGCTGGGAGGAAGAGATTCAGATGCTCAAAGATT
>RGXB01000068.1 GCA_010029555.1 bacterium | reverse complement strand
TGGATAGGAGCGCAATACCCGGAAAAATTCGATTGGTTGCTAGTTTCAATGACATGATTTTTAAAAGTAGCTTGTGTCTTTGGTGCTTGAAGAGAAAATGGGGGAATCTCCTTTAAGTCGGTACAAAGAGATATTTCATTTAATCCATCCCCTTTAAGCAGGCGCTGATAGAGCGTCTCCAGCCCACCGATGATTTCATCTATAGGCTTAGTGATCTCTTTTTTCAACCAATTATAGAAAGAAAAACCACATGCGTTTTCTACTACTTTTAACGCCGTTCTTAGGTGAGACTTTCCATATAAAATACAATTACCGTACGATCGCTGGGTGAACATCGCTTTAATTCTATTTAAAAGATCTTTCATGATCTCTTGCAAACGCTCTTTTTCAATAAATACCGTCTCTTCAAGAATTTCTTGGACAAGGAGAAAACCCTCTTTTAAATTTTCTGAAAGACACTGTGCTTCGAGATTTAAAATTATATTTTTTTCAGTTGCATCGATACGACATAAAAACTGAGAAAAAATAGACTCTTTTTTTTCAATAAGCTGGTTAAAATTCCTTTTTTTCGTCCCAATAGATCCTAAAAGGTTTGCTAAAAGTCCTAGATAATGGGAGTCGTTTTCATTAAGATCGGGAAGATCGATCATCAAATGAAAATAGCTAACCCCGTTAGTCCAGCTATTGTGCACAAAAATTGGGATCTCGCCTCCTTTCTTTTCCAGAGGGTAGGTAGGTGGTTGGGGGGGGAGTTGTTCTATGTGTAAAATGGGAAGACAGGCGAAATTTCGAGGTTTTGACTGCTTTAACTCGACCAAATGACTCTCTTGAGCAATCCTTTTTTTTATCTCAGCGTCAATAGCCAAAGGTGCGGGGAGCTCCTCCTCTAAAAGATGGGGTTTGTTGGTAAAGTGCACCTCGGTCCGATGGGAATTACTTAGGAAGATCCGTTGTATTGCTTTTTTCAAATAGAGGGGATCGGTAATCCTTTTTTCGAGTTTTTCCAACCGCTTTTTAAAACAAAAAAGTTCTAAAGGATCTGCTCCATTAAAATAGGGGAGCACCCCTTTAAAAAAAAGTACAATCCCGGTAGGGTAGCCCTCTTCAACAGTATTTAGAAAAGCGATTTTCAGTTGATTCAAGGTGGAATTTTTTGCCTCCGCATCAAATCCCTCTAAGCTTATTTTTTCTAAGGTTTTATCAAATGATGCAATCAGTTTTTGGCCATCGAGAACATCTTTAAAAATAAAATAGATATAAGGCTCTAATACCTCCAGGTCCAGCATAACATCTACTGAGCTGGCAAGGTTTTCCCCCATGATTGCCCTTTGAAGAGGAGATCCATCATGTCCGGCAAGATAGCTTTTTAAAAAAAGGGCGTCGAGAAGATGGTCTTGATCTCTTTGATCCCCCAAAACAAACCCGATAGTGAGATGTTTTGTTTTGTCCTCTTCCATTCCAGGATAGAAGGTGTGGTGCTCTTTTTTTTTTTTAAATCGGGGCTGAAGAACTTTCTGTTTCGTGTGTTTTGGGTTGCCCGGAATATCCTTGATGGAATTTTCTATTGCAGCCAGCTGTGCATCAATATCTAAATTTCCATATAAAAAAATGAGTGCATTAGAAGGGTGGTAGTTCTCTTTATGGAATGCGACAAGCTCTTCATGAGTTGAAGTGACAATCTCTTTCGGGGTTCCGCCACTATCAAATCTATAGGAGGTATCGGGGAAAAGCTGAGAAAGAGTTTCGTGGTGAAATCGATCATCCAAAGAGCTATGCGCCTGCTTCATTTCATTGAAGACTACCCCTTTATAGCCCTCTTCGGTGACACGTGATCCCTCCTGTAGAAAACTGGCCTTGTCGATAAGAGGGTGAAAAACAGCGTCTAAATAGACCTCGAGAAGATTGAAAAAGTCCTCTTTCACATGTGCGGCAAAAGGGTAAACGGTAAAATCAGAGCCTGTCAGAGCGTTTGCATAACCGGCTATTGAGCGCCTTAACATGGAGAAAAAAGGGTCTTTGACATCGTATTTTTTTGATCCGCACAAAACCACATGCTCTAAGATGTGGGGGCTACCGTTGGAGTTTTCCGGAATCGTATGAAAATGGATACAAGCGACATTTTGAGGATCAAGGTTGTTGATTTTGATGACTTGAAGGCCACTTGGATGTACGTATTTTAAAAAGGTTGAGCAGATCTCATCTATGTAATGGCTCTCCTCAAATTTGAAATTATGGACTTGCATACCCTATTCCTATTTTTGTAAAGAGTCTAATTCATGATTATAGTCTTCTTTCGAAGAAGTTCCCCTCCTTCTCCAGGTCGATAGTTTCGCTTAACCAGGGGAAGGGATTTTTCGTGTGGTAGCGTGCCTCGAGGCCGATGCGCTCAAGGCGTCTGTCAGCAATATAACCGACGTATTCTTTGAACATACCGGTTGTCAAACCGAGTACCCCATGAGGCAAACAGTCTTTGGCGTAACGGATTTCAAGTTCTACAGCCTCATCTATCAAATTATAGATGTGTTGTTGAAACGCGTTTGTCCAAAGATGCGGATTTTCCTCTTTAATCGTATTGATAAGATCGATACCGAAATTGAGGTGAATTGTTTCGTCACGCAGGATGTATTTGAATTGTTCGCCGATGCCGACCATTTTGTTTTGACGGTGCAATGAGAGGATCATGGCAAAACCGCTGTAAAAAAAGATCCCCTCCATGATCACATAGTACCCAATCAGGTTTTCCAGAAATTTTTGAGCCCCCTCTGTGGTTTCGGTGGTAAAATCGCTTTTAAGAACCGCTTCGGTGATTTTCATCTCAAAAGCATCTTTATCATGGATCGAGTCGATTTCCTGATACATATTAAAAATTTCACCCGGATCGAGAGCTAGAGATTCAACTATGTAATGGAATGTATGAGTGTGGATCGCTTCTTCAAAACCTTGGCGTAAAAGATACTGACGCGCCTCGGGATTGGTGAGATGGCGGAAAATAGCAAGGACTATATTGTTCCCTACCAAGCTCTCTGCTGTCGAAAAAAAACCCAAGTTTCTCATCACAAGGAGGCGCTCCCCTTCAGTCAGACGATTAGATTTCCAAAGTTCGATATCCGACTGCATGGATACCTCGGTTGGCATCCAATGGTTTGCGCATCCATTGAGGTAATGCTCCCATGCCCAGTGGTATTTTAGGGGCATAAGTTGGTTGACATCTACTTTACTGTTATTGATCAGCTTTTTTTGATCAGCTTTCAATCGTTCTGTATTTTTCATTCTAATTCCCCTTAAATTTTTTTTACCACGGTCTCGTGGCTTAAAACACTACTTGTATTTTTATTGACAGCTTTCGCAACCCTCGTCCAAAGAGCACACCTTAGGCTTGCTTTCCGGACTACGGTCTACTTTAATATTGGCCGAGGCAGAGACACTCTTCATCCACTTCGGCTGCAATCCACGCTTGTTGATATCGGTGGTGGATTTCTCAATTTGGGTTGCGGCTCTACTACGTAAATAATAAGTAGTTTTCAACCCTTTCGTCCAAGCGAGCAGATACATGTCATGAATCTTTTTACCACTTGGTTGATCGATATAGAGGTTCAAGGATTGCCCCATATCGATCCATTTTTGACGTCTTGATGCACATTCGATAATCCAGGTAGGGTCGATTTCAAATGCGGTCAAGTAGACTCTCTTCACCTCTTCAGGAATCCTTTCAATCTCTAGAATCGAACCGTCGTAATATTTAAGGTCATCGATCATCTCAGCATCCCAAAGTTGGAGCTCTTTGAGTTTGTTGACAAGATGCACGTTAGGTACCGTAAATTCCCCTGAAAGGTTGGATTTCACATAGATGTTTTTAAAAGAGGGCTCTATGGACTGCACTATTCCTGTGATATTAGCGATAGTAGCGGTCGGAGCAATCGCCATCGTATTGGAATTACGCATCCCGTTTTCCTTAATAGAGGCACGTACAACATCCCAATTGAGGCGTGTTGTGGTGTCTTGTTCTAAAAACCCGCCTCTCTCATCTTTTAAAAGCTGGATCGTGTCGATCGGCAAAAGACCACGATCCCATTTGGAGCCTTTGTATGTTTGGTAAGCGCCACGCTCCTTAGCAAGCTGGCTGGAGGCCAAGATCGCAAAATAGGAGATGTGCTCCATACTGGAATCTGCAAATTCGATCGCTTCATGGCTGGCATAACTGATGTCCATCATGTAAAGCGCATCCTGGAATCCCATCAATCCTAACCCGATCGGGCGGTGACGCAAGTTTGCGTACTCTGCATCCGGAATCGGATAGAAATTGATATCGATCACGTTGTCGAGCATTCGCACAGCTGTTGTAACCGTTTTTTCGAGCAACTTTGTGTCGAGCTTGCCTTGGCTTATATGTTTTTCGAGGTTGATCGATCCAAGGTTGCAAACAGCGGTCTCTTTGATCGAGGTGTTCAACAGAATCTCGGTACAAAGATTAGAGCTGTGGACAACCCCCTCATGGTCTTGAGGAGAACGGATGTTTGAGGGGTCTTTGAAAGTCACCCAGGGGTGACCTGTTTCAAAAAGCATCCCCAGCATTTTTCTCCATAAAGCGGTCGCCTCTATTTTTTTCGATAGGCCAATTTTTCCAGCTTCTGCAAGCTTTTCATAGTGCTCATAACGCTCTTCGAATTCTTTACCATAGAGATCATGAAGATCGGGGGTGTCGCAAGGGGAAAAGAGGGTCCAAGGCTTATTTTCGTGCACTCTTTTCATAAAAAGATCGGGAATCCAGTTAGCTGTATTCATGTCATGCGTACGCCTTCTTTCATCTCCGGTATTTTTTCTAAGTTCAATAAAATCTTCGATGTCAAGATGCCACACTTCAAGGTAGGCACACATCGCTCCTTTGCGCTTACCCCCTTGATTTACTGCAACGGCTACATCGTTTGCGACTTTTAAAAAGGGGATCACCCCTTGACTCTCTCCGTTTGTCCCTTTAATGCGTGAACCGGTAGCACGGACATTTGTCCAGTCATTTCCGAGGCCACCCGCCCACTTGGATAGGCGTGCATCATCCGAAACGATTTTGAAAATGTTTTCCAGATCATCCATTACAGTCGAGAGGTAACACGAACTCAGCTGCGAATGCTGCGTACCTGCATTGAAGAGGGTAGGCGTGCTCGATACAAAGTGGAATTGGGAAAGGGTATGGTAAAATTCGATAGCTCTTTCGGTGCGATTAGCCTCTTTAATAGCCAACCCCATCGCAACGCGCATCCAGAAAATTTGGGGTGTCTCCATTCTCTTTCTTTCGTGATGGATGAAGTAGCGATCGTAGAGAGTCTGCAGCCCAAGATATTTAAAACTGAAATCCCTTGAAATTTCGAGCGCTTCTTGGAGTTTTGTCAAATCGAAATCGAGTAGCTCATGGGAAAGTCGGCCGAGTGAAATACCGCGGCGGATATAGTTGGGGAAATACTCTTTGTGCCTACGGTTTAATGACGGATCCATCATCGAAATGCCAAGCGCTTCACGGTAGACAATATCTAGGAGCAATCTGGCCGAAATTTCTGCATAACAAGGGTCTTTTTCGACCATAGCTCTGGCTGCCAACACCATGGCTTGATCCACCTCGTCTTCAAGGATCCCCTCGTAGAAGTTTTGGATCGTCGATTGCGTAAGCTCTTCAACCTGGATAATCGATTCAAAGCCTTTGCAAGCAAAAGCGATTTTGTTACGGATTTCGTCTTCGCTGATGGAGCGTGGCTCTCCGCTTTTAGTTTTTACTTGGAAAGTATGGGCTTTGGCCGATCGTGGTTCAGTTTTTGGATGGACTTTTCCCTCGTTTGCTTGCTTGAGGATATAGGCTTTTGCCGCGCTGAAATGGCGCTTGTCCATTAGGGCCTCTTCAACGAGATCTTGAATCACGTGCACTGATAAGAGCTCCTGGTTTTGCCACTTTTGGAGCACTTTTTCCAAAATAAGCGATGTAAG
>RGXB01000067.1 GCA_010029555.1 bacterium | reverse complement strand
TAAGGCCATGCAAGTAAGCAGGCATGGAGGCGGTGAGCGTTTTTCCTTCCCCTGTTTGCATTTCGCAAATCGTTTGATGGTGCATTGCAATCGCCCCCACAAGCTGCACATCGTAGGGGATCATATCCCATTTTTGATCGTATCCTGATACATGAACATCGGTCCCTACAAGGCGGCGGCAGACGTTTTTCACAACGGCGTAAGCCTCAACCATAAGATCATCGGTCGTCTCGCCCTTTTCTAAACGGGCTCTAAACTCGGCTGTTTTAGAGCGGATCGCCTCATCGGAAAGAGGTTGGAGTTTCTCTTCTTCTTTATTGATCTTTTGAACAATTTTGAAGTACTTGCGGACCATGCGAGTCTGCTGTGTGCCAAATATCCGTTTTAAAAGGTCGAAAATCATGAAAAAACCCTAATTCTTGATCCTTGAGCATAAACGATGTGAAAGATATAATCAATTTTTATGACATCGATTAAACTACTCGACAGAGAATCCAAACAGATACTTGAAGAAGAGCCCCCCGCAAAAAATGCATTGGTGTGGCTATATAAAGACAATCTAATTAGCAAAATCGCCCGATTTTTGTTAGCCCATGTCCCGTTTTTGGGCTGGGCCTATGCGCAATTTCAAAAAAGCGCTTACAGCAAAAAATCTATTGACCCTTTTATAGAAAAATACAAGGTCAAAAGAGACGAATTTCTTGCAAGCGAGTTCCCGACCTTCTCAGACTTTTTTGAAAGGAGGCTTAAATCTTGCGCGCGCCCTATCCATCTTGATGAAAAAAAGTTGATCAGCCCAGCGGACGGCAGAGTGAAGGTGATTCAAGAGAAAACGTTTGATGTAAAGGGGAAAAATTTTTCGCTAGAAAGGCTTGTTAAGGACAAAAATATCGCAAAAAAATTTGAGAATGGAAAAATTTTAACGGTCCGTTTGGCTCCACAAGATTACCATAGATTACATGCCCCCATGGATGGGAAAATTCTATCGGTTAAAAAAATGAACGGTCCTCTGTTTTCGGTTTCTCCTATAGCGCTGAAACAGAATTTATCGATTTTGCACGAGAATAAAAGAGTACTTTTAGAATTTGAAACCTACGCGATGGTATTAGTCGGAGCGACATTTGTAGGTACAATTCACCTCAAAGTAAAAGAGGGGGATGAGGTGAAAAAGGGGGACGAGTTAGGGCATTTTTCTTTTGGCGGATCGATGTGCGTTCTTCTTTTAAAAGAGGGGGTCGTTGTGGAGGAGGATCTCGATTTTCCTGAAGGGGAGGTTTTGATTAAAATGGGGCAGCCGATCGCCTCAATCTAGGGGCTTTTTGGTTGAGATTAGGCTGGAGCAAAAAGGGCATTTTTGCGGGTCATGTGGGGAGGCTTTGCAAAATTCTCTTCCGGCAAAAATGATTTGAAGATGCACCTTGGACCAAGAGCTCTTCAAAAAAAGTTTTTTTAAATCCTCTTCAACCCGAAGAGGATTTTTGGATTTGGAGAGTCCCCAACGGTTTGCGAGTCGCAGGATATGTGTGTCTATGGGAAAAGCATCCTGATGAAAGGCTTGAGCTAAAACGCAAAGAGCCGTTTTTCTCCCCACTCCAGGGAGTTGCATAAGCTCTTCGAGTCTAGGGGGAACTTTACCCTGAAAATGTTCCAACAGCATTTTTGATAAGGCATAGAGGTTTTTCGCTTTTTGGGGAGCAAGTCCTATAGGGCGAATGATTTTTTGGATTTCCTCTATTCCTAAATCAACCATTTTTTCGGGCGAATCGGCCTTTTCAAAAAGTTCAGGAGTGATCTCATTAACTTTTTTATCGGTGCTCTGTTGGGATAACAAAACTGCGACTAAGAGGGTATAGGGGCATCGGTGTTTGAGCGGGATATCCACACTCGGGTAGTAGTTGTTAAGCAGAGCGAAAATACGCGAGGCTTTTTCAGATTTTCTCATGAGAGCTATTTCCCAACGCAAAAGCGGCTGAAGATCTGGTTAAGGACCTCTTCTGTAACATTTCGTCCGATGATGAGCGATAAAGAGTGGATTGCCGATTTGAGATCCATGACTAAAAGTTCGCCACCTATTCCCTCTTTAAGCCCCATTTCGACAGTTTTTAAAAAGTCGATCGCTTGCTGGATCGCTTTGAAGTGTCGCTCTTGAACTAAAATGACCTCTTCTTTTGAGAGCTGCCCGTTTTGCGTCTCCAACCATTCGACTAAGAGCTCTTTTAAAGTATCTAAACCGGTGAGGTGTTTTGCAGATATCAGGACTCCTTGAGGGTTCACTCGTGGAGGGAGGAGATCGGCCTTATTGGTGACCACTATCGTCTTTTGCGCATCCATCTCTTTTAAAAGTGCGCTTTCGGACTCAGTCCTGGGGCGCGAGCCGTCGAGAAGGAAGAGGACTAAATCACTTTTATCTATCGCTTCAAGGGAGCGGCGGATCCCCTCTTTCTCAATCGTCTCGTCGGTATCTCTAATTCCGGCGGTGTCGATCAGAGTGAAATGGTGACCAAAAAGATGGATTTCCCCCTCGATAAGATCACGCGTTGTCCCGGCTATCGGGGTAACAATAGCCCGCTCTTTTTCCATCAGCGCATTCAAAAGAGAGGATTTCCCTACGTTGGGTGCCCCAATCAGACAAAGTTTAGTGGAGGTATTTAGCTTGCTGCCACAAAAAAAGGTGTTTTCCAGCTTTTTTAGAGAAAAAATGATCCCCTGGAGTTTTTCCAGAAATTCCTCAGTTGTCAAAAATTCAAGCCCCTCTTCAGGATAATCAACCCAGGCTTCCAAAATTGCAGCCAAAGAGAAGAGCTCCTCTTGGAAGAAAAGAATTTTTTGGGATAAGTGCCCCTCAAGCTGGTTTTTTGCTGCCTTTAGGGCGGCTGTATTTTTGGCGTGGATCAGCATCTGTATCGATTCGGCTTTAGCAAGGTCGATTTTGCCGTTCATGAAGGCCCTTAGAGTGAACTCTCCAGGAAGGGCTAGGTTAGCACCCGAATCCAGGGCCGATTGAAGAATTTTCTTACAAACAAGCTGCCCCCCGTGGCACTGGATTTCTACCACATCTTCGCCGGTAAAGGAGCGGGGTGTGCACATCTTGAAGACTAGTACCTCGTCAAGGATCTCCTTAGAAGGGGTTAAAGCTTTGGTAAAATAGACCTTGTGGCTCTCTTTTTGTAAAAGGTCGATTTGTACAATTTTATTGGCAATTCCAACAGCCTCGGGACCGCTAATGCGGATAATCCCCACCCCGCCATCACCAGGAGGAGTAGCGATCGCTGCAATAGTCTTTTTTTCGCTCATAAGGCGATAATATTAGCAGGTTTTTGTCTGCAGAGCAACTTTCAATAACTCTTGTAGGTCGGTTTTTTCCAAGACACTCTCTTGCGCCTTGAGAATTTTTTTTCTTGCTTCAACAGCCGAGTAACCAATGTTCACTAGAGCTTGCACGCCATCTTCAAGTAAAGAATTTTCTTGAGAGTAGGGGTCAAGTTTACCATTGAGCTCGACAATAATTCTCTCCGCCGATTTTTTTCCGATTCCTGGAACTTTGATGAGAGTCTGCACCTCTTTGAGCTCTATTGCCCGTTTCAAGACCTCTTTTGAAAGGTGGCCTAAAAGGGATAGGGTGGTTTTGGGGCCAATATGGGGGTGAAGAGTTTCAAAAAGTTTTTTCTCCTCTTTTTCCAGGAAACCAAAAAGGCGATTGGAATCCTCACGAACGATCTGCGAGGTATACAATAAAACGGTTTCGCCCAAACGATGACAGATTTTGTCGAACGTTGTTAACGGGATCCAAATGCCGTAACCTACCCCGTACGCAAAAAGGGTTGCTTTTTGCCCATTGAGATCGATCAATTTACCCTCGATACACTCTATCATAAGATCCCCATTTTTGATCGGTTGAGATGGCAATAGGCTAACGCAATCGCATCGGTTGTGTCAAACGGGGTTTCAAAAGGGCGCTGAAATAAGAGCCTGCACATTTTTTGCACCTCCTCTTTTGTGGCGTTCCCTTTTCCTGTGATCCCTCTTTTAGCCTCTTGGGGCGAATATTCGAAAGCTTCTACATTTTTTTGGTCCGCAGCGGCAAGAATTACCCCTTTAGCCATAGAAATAGCCATCGTCGACTTCGGATTCAAACCGACAAACTGCGATTCGATAGCGATTTGATCGGGGGAAAATTTCTCAAGAATCTTTGAGGCTTCCCGAAACAGTTCCCCAAGCCGTTTTTGTAGCGAAACTTTTGCGCTTAAAGAGATGCATCCCGCTTCAATCAGGTGGATTTTCCCCTGCACTTGCGCTAAAAGCGCCCAACCGGTTTTTTCGGTTCCCGGGTCAAAACCTAAAATGATTTTCTTCATAAAAATAGTAGTTACCATCAATACTATAGGGGAAAAATCCTCCGAAGAGCAAGCTGCATCTGGTAATGGGGGTCTACAGAAAAAAAATTAAAAAATATTCTACCACTATGTTAAGAGAGCATTTCTAGCTCTTTATGCAAAATTAAAATTTTACTTATATAGATTGAACCACTATACTGGAAAAAATAGTTGCGGAGGTTTAACTATGAGTACAAAAACCGGAGGCTCTACAGAGAATGTAGGGGGTTCCTTTTTCGATTTTTGCAGCAGCGCCAGGAAGATTCCTGAGGAGAGCGAAAAGGGATTTTTTGATAGCATCACCGAATTTTTTGGGATGGGCTGCACTTCAAGAAGGGGTATGGGATCTCTTTTTTCCAGAGATCGTATTATTCAAGAAGATGGCGAAAAGCTGATGAAAAATCTTTTCAAGGCTTTAACCGAAAAGGGGACGTTAAGAATAGATCCGGCAGAATACGAGCGTAAAGTGCGCTCAGAGCTTGCAAAAAGGACAAACGGCGTTATTTGCAAGGAGTGTTTTGTCTTCAAAGAGTGCAATAAAACAGAGTTTAGGCAAATCGATCAGAGAATTGACCCTGCAAATCCCATGACCGCTTTCACCCTTTTTGAGGGGATTAACGGTAGGGATGTCGCCGATTTTCTACAATCGCGCTGCCAAGTGGTTATCAGAGCTCTAGTCGCTCAGGGGCTTTCCCCGAGGGAGGTTCTATTGCGGACATTTCATGAATTGGAGGCTAACGTTTTATCTAACCGCAACTTTGCACACCAGGGAGCGGGTGGAATCGTATGTCTTATAGATCATGCCAATGCGGTTTTGTATACGGCGACTCTCGGGAACCCTAGGGCGTACTTGATTCGTAACCAGACAAAAGGGGGTGGAATTCCACTCAGCAATATCAGAAATTTTTCGTCAAAAAAAGATATCCAACGCCTAGATAAAGCCCTGAAGGCTTTACACGAGCAAAGGGGGAGTTGTTATCTCCCTTTTTCTGGTGAATACAGGTGGCCAAATACAAAGGAGGGGGTCTCCCAGTCGAGGGCTTTGGGTCTTTTGTCGTTTAATAGCTACCGTGGTCTGGATAGACCTTTATGGCCTATCAGCGCAAAACCTAAAATTACCTGTTATCCCTTACAAGGAAAAGAGACGCTTGTTATGGGCACCAAACCCTTCTTTGAGAGCTACCCTATCGAGCTTTTTGAAGAGGCGATCGAAAGCGATCCCAAATCGTCTTTGCAACACGTGATTGTTAAAGCGATGCCGATGGGGAGAGAGATCAAAGAGTTCTCAGGAGTTGTATTGGTCAGCTTCCAAGAGAAAAGGGGGTAAAGTAGAGATGCTTTTTGTAAGTAAATAGGGCTTTAGTCGCTGGTTTTGTCCAAAAAAACGGACAAAAAAGAACAGGGATATCAAGGGAGCCAGGACTGATTTTTCAACCGGGAAAGGTTCGCTGAATCGTGCGAAATTGGTTCACGGAATCCGTAAAGAGTTTTGCCATTCGCTGCTGTTAGAAACGACCCATCAAGGAAGTTTACTCTAGCTAATGGGGGCAGGTTTATGCGGCCCCACTTCTCGCTTTTGTTACTTCCTGGATGATTCCCACTTTGCGCCATGCCTATAGCTTTCGAACCAAATGTCACAGGCCTTGATATCAAACCTGACAAGCCTGCTGCCAAAGACGAAGGCCGGGAGGAATCCCGAGCGGCGCCAGGTATCAATCGTGCCAGGGTGTACTGCGTAGCGCTTGGCGATCTGCGAGCGCGTAGCCCATAGGACTGCG
>RGXB01000066.1 GCA_010029555.1 bacterium | reverse complement strand
GCAAACCTTAAGGTTTGCCTTTTTATTTTTTTGGTTGAGAAGGGTACTTATACAGCTGTTTGTGTCAATTTTTTGAGTTTATTGACTAAATCTTGTGTGTCGTCCCCTGCGCGTCCTAGATATTTAGAATCCACTTCTTCGACAATTTTCAAGGCTTTTGTCAAAAGATCTCTACCCTCTTGAGTGGTGGAGAGAATCATCGCTCTTGTATCACTTGGATTTTTTTCTCTTTTCACCAAGTTGCGCTTCTCCAAACTTCTTAGAACATGGGAAGTCATCATCGCATCTACGTTTGCGATCGAAGAGAGTTTTACCTGACTAAGCATCTCATTTTTTGACTCAATAGAATGGATTGTAGCCAGTAAAACAAATTGAACATGTGTAAGATCCAAATTAGCTAAAGCTTCTCTTTGAAGACGTTGCCACTCTATGCTGATCTGCCATAGTAAAAAACCTGGCGTCTGGCTTAACTTTGGATATTTAACTCGCACTCGGCACCTCATTAATTCGTTTTCAGGTGCATTCTACGATATGAAAACGAATAAATCCAAGAAAAAAATTACGCATACTTCTTTAGAGTGTCCTACAAGATCTTAATAATGTTGGTATGAATCGCTCTTTTTCGAGATAAAACCATATATAGTCTCATGTTTTGACTACAAATTTATTGTTAAAATTTTTTCAAAAAATAAAGAGAAATATCCAACCAAAAAACCGGTTAATCGACAAAAATAGTACGCATTTGGGCTAAAGACTCAAATAGTACTGAACAAAACTCTTTCGCCCGTTCAGTCTGCTCCTCTTTAAATCCCGAAATCATAAATACAAGCTTGTCGGTAAAAGCGGCATTATAGGAGATTCCATACCCCCTTTTTTCAAGGGGTAAAAACCCCCCTCCATAGCAACCCTCTATGGGGGTTTGCGAAGTGGCCAAAATAAAACCCTGTTTCACCGCAGCCGATTCTAAAAAGGGGGATGAAACCTTGGTTGCTATCGCCGTCAAACGTAATCCTAAAATGTGTCGATCTATCCCCTCTCCTGTCATAGCGCCGATTTTAGTATCGTTATGATATTTGATAGCTTTTAACAGAAATTCTTTTCGGATCACTGAGGGTTCGCTAGGATTTTCCATAGCTTCGCAAAAACGTTTTGAAAATATAGATTGCGAACGAATCGTCTCGGTTCTACCCTTCTGAAATCCCCTTGTTGTCGCTGTTTCATAGGTCAAAACAGTTTTTTTGTGGATTTTATAGTAGGTAAGTTGCAGAGCCATTTGGATAAAGGAATCGGGACTCAATTTTTGAGACTTGATAAACTCTTTCCCAAAATCGGGGAAAGTACTTATAGATAGGTCGTACATTTGAGCAGTCTCTTGAAAGATCCTCTTTGCCTCAAATATTTTAGTTTGAACCTCTTTATCTAATTGAAAACGAATAAGTTGAAACTCCAATTCCCCTGGACCCTCTTCGCATGAGAGATATCCCCCATTTTTTTCGCTATTGAGCTTCTCATTTTCGGCAATTTTTTCGATTAGGGCTGCTGTTATGATAGCATCTTTAGGTGTATGCTCTAGGTTCCCTGCAAGCCTACCGTTTTTGAAAAGTATTAGCTCCACACCCAAATCAAACCACTTGCCTGTGGAATCTAACTGGGCAAGCTGAGCAACCTCTTCGGAATCTTTTGGAGACCTTGGGTCTAAAACAATAGAAAATTGGGCAGACTCGATATCCTCAAGGGATTGTCTATTTCCCAGATCGATCAGCTTTTTTCTGTATTCTGCCCACGTATCACGATCCAGGCTCGTTAAAATTTCTACACTGTGGCTTGAGGGCCAAAGCCCTTTTTCAACTGTTATGATCGTATTCACAATCCAGTGAAGCGGAGGAACTTTCCCTGGCTCGAACGCAACTTTAACAAAGCAGTCTTGCAGGTGGAGAATAAAGTGGGGGGCTTTTGACTGAGAAATTTCATCTTTTTGCTGTTTTGGAATTCTGGTAGTTCCAAAGAGCCTTGAAAACTGATCTCGATCTAGACTCGTTGGATCTGGTGAAAACGGGTCCTTCAGTGTTTGGTTTTCGATACGAACAAGCATCTGTAATGCCGTAGAGATTGCCATCGAAGCCCTAAGGTGTCTCAACTCGACTTTTTGAGCTAGATGGGGAGCTACTTGTGGCTCTTGCAACGGGCCCAATCCGTAGTAATTTGTCCCAAAAGCAAGCGATTTTCTATCTATCAGATAAGCATATTGCTCCCAAAGCGGGGTAAGCCAATTTTTTTGCCAGGTAGCGTAGCAATAAAGATTGCGTTGCAGCTCAATCCCTTCATTCTCCTCAAAGGCAGTTTTCAACGATTTGAGCTTTAAAAACTCCTCCACCTCCATTATGGGTTCCATAGAAGCCATAAATCGATCAAGCGTTTTCGCTAAAGTAGGGATAGGCAAGCTCACGAATTCCCTATCCAAAAACCCCTCACGTCGCATATTTCTATAAAAAAAAACTCTGGGCATATCTAGAATTTTGTTCTCTTTAGACAAAACTCTCCTCGAATGCAATCTCTCAAAAAGGAAATTTACCACCCTGTTCACTCTATCTTTAGCACGATCATTCAATTCTTCGGCTGTTGAAGAGATAAAACTTTTTGCACTTGCATAAATCGACATCATAAACAAATTCTCAGCAATCTCGTAGTTCAAAATGGTTTTAAAGGTTAATAAGAATGATTTTATTAGTCAAAAATTTTTAAAAAACACAAATAAAATATTTAACTATACTTAATAATTATTTGTTGTTTTGATGCATATTTGGTTCAAAAACCCGTTTTTTAAATACCACTTTTTATCAATTGATATTTTATTTTCTGGATGTTACCTTTTTTGCCATGAAAAAATTAGCCTCCTTTTTGTTAGGTGTTTCCCCAATATTTTCTGCTCAGCTAAGCGTTGACAGATATCTATCTCCCTACACCGGCGCAGATCTTTGGATGAGTGCTACTCAATACCAAATGGATGTTGAAGACTCTCTTAAGGGGTTTGTACAGCCTGAAGAGGAGAGCTGGATCAGCTCTGGACTTTCTGGGACATACAGGTTTGCAACCATCGTGGCTTGGTGGGCACCGACAAGTATGATAGAGATGCTATCGCAGCATGAGATCTTTGGTCACGGCTTTAGAGTCCGAGAATTCGGAAAATTCGGTTATAGAATTAGCCATTACAGTTTTTTCGACTCCGATTCCGTTTTAGCCTCCACCACATTTTACAGACCCGACCTTGAGCAGCCGTTTTTGGAAAATGTAATCGCATTTGGGGGAACCGAAGCAAACACTGTTCTTGCTGGTAGAATGCGAGAAAACTTTTTCGAAAAAGGGTGCATAGACGGGCGTTTGGCCCCCCTATACGGTTTTTCCAATGGAGACCTCTCTGAATACATACAGACTACTGCTAAACAAATAGAGGACAATGAGTCATTAAACGACGGAAACGATATCCAATCGTACTTAAAAACCGTGAACCAGTTGAATCCTGATAGTCCCGTAACAATACAGCAGTTGAAAAAATTGAGTTATCTAACCCTTTTGGATCCGTTTAACTGGGGTTCTCAATGCAGTTTGTTTTCCTATATTCTTTTCGGGAAGGAACTTCCGATTCCGGTTTTTCAAAAAGGGCCTTTTAGATTTGTCCCCTCGGTGTCACCCAATTTAACCCCCTTTGGCCCTGAGGTGATCGTAGAGCAGTATTTCTCCATCGGAACAAAACCTCAGCGTAGTTATATACGATTTACGCCTTACAACAATAGAGGTATCCTCGGAGCAGGATACAAAAATTTGTATTTCAAAACCATAGACGACACCCACTTTGGATGCGTTCTTGATGCCTGGATTGCTCCTAAAATAAGAGATATATCCACAAGCGGTGTCTATTTCACAAAACAAAGCCCCATGAGGCCAGGAGTGCAAGCACTTTTTACTGTAAGGCAATCTATTGATTTTAAGGCACACTGTAAGTGTGGTTTTGACATAGGGGCAAAAACAACAGGCTACCTAATCGGAACTCCTATAGAAAAAGGGGTTGTCGTACGCCTCACTCTCGATGTGGAGTTTTAATCAAATAAGCTGGATTTTATCTATTTAAGGTGTGGTTTTTTCCTGTGAATTGGGAACTGACGGCCTCATGTCTCTTTTAATAAAGGAGCTTAAAATGATTAGCACAGACCCCACCACAGAGAGAAAATCGGGACTAACACCATACATCCAGTACTCAATAAGACCCGAAAAAGGGATGGCAAGATAAAATAGTGGCCCCAAAAAGAGGGGTTTTACCCTTTTAAAAGCAATACCTCTAAAAGTCTGTATCAGAATAGTCGTCACCGAGATCGCCAAAAGCGGTGTCCAAACGGACAACTGCTCAAGAGCTAGAGCTGTTTGCGCTCGTAAGGATTCGGGCAAAAAAAGGATCCCGTACAGCCCAAGGGGGATAAAACTGATAATCGAAGTGAACGTAAAAAAATAAACTAAATTTTCTTCGTTTGAGTGCTTTTCTCTGTTGAATCCGTTCAAAATTTGGGACAGCGCCGAGGTGATTGCAACCATAACCCCTAAAATACTGTAAGGGTCAAAAATCCCCTTATCGGGTTTGATGATACAAATTACCCCAATAAGTCCGATCATGATCGCCATCAGGTTTGCCCTGTCAGAGCGGTACCCATGAAACCACCTGTAGAAGATAGGCATAAAAAGGGGGGCGCTACTCCAAAAAAGGGTGGCATGAAGGAGGGTGCCGTGGATGAGGTAGGCAAAAAAACAGTACTGGCAGATCACCTCAACAAAAGAGCGCAGAAGTTGCAAACCGACGTTATGCAATTCATGAAATTTTTTGAAAACCCCCATAAAAAAGAAAATGGGTACAACAAGAACCAGGGGGATAAAAAACCGTAAAAAGAGCAGGAGGGCGAAAGGGAGCTCCTCCACCCCTACTTTACCAAAAAAAGCGAAAAGAGCGGCGAACATGGAGGAGAGCACCATGTAGATGATTGCTGTTGTCTGCGGCTGGGACAAATGGGTAAATAGGCGCTTAATGGGCATATTAATAAGGGTTTACTCGTATCGTACCAGAGGTGGGGATTCTCTAAAAGCCAGGAGATGCAAAAATGGCTCCTGGGTGCTTTTTGAAAAAGTTTTTTTTAAATTTTTTTTAGATCTTATTAAAATAAAATATTTAATTAACAAAAAAAATCTCTAGAAAGTTGCTATTAAAGGGAACGCGTGTTACAATCCTGTGAATTTCGAACAAGTGGATCTATGCAGCATACTGAACAGCTACCGCCCTTTGGAAAATGGAGAAACAGACTTTGGCCTTTTCATCGCCATGAGATGAAGAAGCTCTTCCCCCTAATTCTAATGAAATTTCTAGTTTCCGTTATCTATTGCGTCCTGTTTTGCTTAAAGGACACAATTGCAATAACCTCCAAAGGCTCAGGAGCCGAGGCAATTCCCGTCCTTAAAAGTATTGTTGTTTTTCCGGCCGCGTTAATCGCGGCTTTTTGTTATTCACGCCTCTCCAGCCTGGTCAAAAAGACAACCCTTTTCTATACCACAACCGCCTCTTTTCTTTTATTTCTGTTTGTCTACGCCTTTTTTATCTACCCTAACCCCGAGCCGTTCACCCCCCACCAGTCCGCCGATTGGCTTACCTCTGTTTTGGGAGAGAATCAATCCCATTGGGTTTCGGTATACCGCAACTGGATGCACTCCCTATTTTTTGCAGTAGCAGAACTCTGGGGAAGCGTCATGATCCTGGTGGTATTCTGGGGGTTTGCGAACGAAATCACTACTGTTTCAGAGGCAAAACGGTCCTATAACATCTATATTGCAGCAGGAAATTTAGCTCCCCTGATTACAGGTAAAGCGGTCAACTGGATCAGCAAAAAACTCTCTATTTTTGCTTTCTCCTTCACTGTCCAGTGCCTCATTACCTTCGTTCTCGTTGCTGGAATCACCATTATTGGACTCTACGGTTACGTGCAAAAAAAGGTTCTCAGCAGCCTCCCCGAAAAACCTCAAGAGGCACTCCCCCCCGCTAAAAAAGAAATTTAAACCCAAGCGTTAGAATATTAGAGTGTTAAAAGGATTAAAGGCTATAGAAACATCCCCCTTTTAGTTATTTTAACATGAAGGGGGAGGGAAAAAAAGATTAAGTGGTTGTGGTAAGTGTCGGTTCGTCT
>RGXB01000065.1 GCA_010029555.1 bacterium | reverse complement strand
ATGGGCAAGCTGGGATTCAAGAATTAGCCGGTCTTGCCACCATGCTGTATTACAAGACCGATGAGGCAAAAGAGGGTAAGCAGGCTTTTTTAGAAAAACGCTCCCCAGATTTTCAACGTTTTAGAGGAAAACATGCGCATTTGGATACAAGGGACTCGCCCCAAGACTTGGATAGCATCGATCAGTCCTGTGATCATCGGGACGCTGTTGTCTCAAAAACCTAATATTGTTGTCTTTTTCATCACCCTATTTTGTGCCCTCTTTATTCAGATGGGCACGAACTTAGCAAACGACTATTACGATTGTATCCAGGGTAGGGATACCCTTTTACGAAAAGGGCCCGTCCGTTTGGGACAATCGGGACTTGTCAGTAAAACCTCCCTTTTTTGGATGATGGCATCGACATTTTTTGTGGGATTTCTTTTAAGCCTTTTTCTGATCTTTAGGGGCGGGCCAATCATCCTGGTAATGTATGCTCTGGCGGTTGTTTTAGGTGTTTTTTATACTAAAGGTCCAGTTAATTATGCCTACAAAGGGCTTAGCGAACCGATCGTTCTTTTCTTTCTTGGCTCAATAGCGGTCTTTTTTACCACCTATCTGCAGAATCTGGAGTTCTCTTTCTATCCCCTTCTTGCAGGACTTTCTCCAGGATTTTTCTCCGTGGCACTTTTAGCTTTGAATAACTTGCGGGATGTGGAAGAGGATCGGATGACTCAAAAAAACACCCTTGTTGTAAGGTTTGGGGAGCGTTTTGGGAAAATGGAGATTACCTTAGCACTGTTAGCCCCGTTCATTATCACCCCCTCTCCTCTCAATATTTTCCTTATCCCTCTCTTGTTTGATATTCTAAAAAAATTATGGAGTGGTGAAGAGACAGGCGCTCTTCTTGGAAAAATTGGGGCCGCATATATACTATTCACCTTTCTATACATTTTGCACGCGTTTTTTTTATGGAAATAGGACACTATCGCCTTAGACTCCCTTTTACGGGGGAGAAATCGATTCTTCACCTGAATTATCAAGGCAAAACCATAGACCTTCCCTATATTCCCCAAGTCCATTTTCCCCTTGAAATGGCCCATTTAGAAAAAACAGCCCACCAACCAACAGCTCCCCTACCAACAGCCTTTTTTATTGCCGACAAAAGGGATATTGAAAGAGCCCGTTGTGCCACAACAGTAAAAATAAAAATTACCCATCTCGATTTTTTTGAGGGGCTTGAGCTTATCGGGTTAGTTCTAGAGCAAACACACGCGAAAATTCGTGTTGATGCCAACCGGACTTTAAATCGGGATCAGGTGCAAATCATCGCTCAACTGATTCCCCTTGAGAGACTCGATTTCTTTGAAGAGCCGACAAAAAACATTGAGGATGTCCTGGATTTGGGTATCCCTCTTGCCTTAGACGAAAGTTTTCTAGAGGCCGGTTGGGAAAAAAGACTCCATTATCCCCAAGTCATTGCAGCTGTAGTCAAACCTTACAGAGTTTTCTATAGACCTATTGTGGATCTCGCCCTTTTTTTAAAAAAAAGGATCGTGTTGAGTAGCACCCTAGAGGATTTTGTCCCCATCATCAAGCTTGCAACCCATCTTGGCCTTTTTGATGAACCGCTAGGTATCGATGTTGAGAGATTTAAAGAAAAAATAGTAGCCTGCCCTATAGCCTCAGCTTTTGGGGAAAACATAGCCCTACGCACAAAAACAAAAGAGGTCTCCTACCATGAGCTTAATAGTTTAATTAAGGGAGAAACAAACAACAGGGATTTTTATTTTGCTTTGGATTCTAGAATCGAATTTATTGTGAAATTTTTTTGGCTTTTGCGTACAGGGCAGACGATAGATTTCCCCCTTTCTTGCGCACTTCATCCTATCCCTTTTGAAACGATTCCTCTCAACACCAAAATTCTTTTAAAAAGCTCCGGAACAACCGGGTCTCCAAAAACTGTATGTTGGAGCTGGGAGCAGCTCTCTTTAAATATCGAGGAGCAATACAATACATATCCCCTTTTTAGAGGAAACAGTTTCAAAACTAGTCTTGATTTAAGCCGCATGGGCGGACTTACAGCATTTCTTCGCCCTTTAATGAGTGGCGGGGTATTTATTTTGGATGGGGATGCTGAAGCCTGTTTTGAAAGCGTAGTACCCACACAAGTTCAAAAGAATATAAATCTGCATAAACCCTTTAAAGCAAAAAACCTTCTGCTTGGCGGAGCCAAATGCTCTGAAGCACTTTTGGAGGCTATAAAGGGCTTTGAGGTACAACCTTTACTGATTTACTCCTCAACAGAACTTGGTACCTGCTTAATTAACGGAATTCCTGTCGGCAGTGGAATCGTAAAAAAAGACAAAAAAGGGTGCCTAGCGATCCAAAAAAAAGGGGTATCCTCCTCGATTGATCCAGATGAAGAGGGTTTTTATTCGACAAATGACCTACTGGATTACAAAGATGGGGTCTATGCAATAACGGGACGATACGATAGGGTCATCAACTCGGGTGGAGAAAAAATTCATCTTGATGCGCTTGAGGAGCTCTTATCTCAACACCTTAAAAGAGGTTGTTTTTTTCTTTTTGGCAAAGAGGATCCGGTTTGGGGTGAGGCTTTATGTATCGCTTACGACTTTGAGGAAAAACTTGAGGTAGAAAACATTCGTCTTTTCCTGAAAGAGGTTCTTTTACCCCATCAGATCCCCAAAAACTGGGTAGAGCTCCCAAAAAATTATCCCGCTAAGCCCTCAGAGGGGTATCTTTTGCAACTTTTGACAAACGTTCAGAACTTCTAGAGATTTCCCTAAGCTTTTTGCCAATAGCGATTTAAATAGTCGGCACTTGAAATCGATACAACGAAGGTGATCTCCACCTGAACCGTGACTTTCCCCTCATGGAAAATCTCCCCCTTGAGGTCAAATGAGCGGTTTGAAACCCTAATAATAGAAAGTTCTAGAATGTAAGGGTCCAGCCACGATAAAGGGGAGTAAAAATGCACACCCGCCTTCACAACCACCAAATCCCTAGAATCTTTATCCTCTTTTGCCTGCTCGAGACAAACCTTTTCAAAAGCCTCAATCACCCACTCGATTGGGCGAGGGCAAAAAACGCGTCCACTGACATCGGTATCGCGGATATAAATGGCCCCCTCATGACGATGTTTTTTCCACATAAATTCCCCTTATAAATAGCAAACCAGCCCAAAAAGAGCATAAATAAAACTAAAACAATTTATTTATTTGACCTAGTTTTATGATTATATTGAAGCTATACATTTTTTCCAAAACGCTTTTGAGCGTTCTGAAAAGCAGATAACATAATCAAATTTTATTTTTTTTCCGAGCAAAATCTCACGAAAAAAAAATCCCACAAACAAAATTGACAAGACCCCACTCCATGCCTATACTGAGCTCAAAAGCCCCGGAGGTGAACTATGACTCCGTTCAGGAAAACAGGTCAACTTTTTCAAGCCATATCCAGGGGTAAACCTGGTAAGCTGATCGAAAAAGCCCTATCCGTCCTCAAAAATTATGCCCCCAAACAGGAAGAAGAGCTCGCACATACCTCACTACTGGCCTCTGCTTATGCCCTGACCTCATTATACTCATCAGAAATTACTGATGCTCTGACTTCAATACGTTTTTATGATAAGCTTTTGCAAGAGCAATACCCTCTTAATAAAGAGGACTGGTTGAAACTATCCAGCGTGTACCGTTTAGTTTACGAAAAAACCAGGTCGATAGAGAGTCTCGAAAAGGCTGTATATAGCGCTAAGAACTCCTTAAATCCGCATATCATAGCCGAAACTCTTCTAGAAAAATACCTCAGAGTGCGCGATGAGGAGTCTTTTCAACTCTGTTTAGAGAAAACGAGTCGCTTTATTCAGCAATCCCCGCAAGATACGGAATTGCAATTCGTAAGAGCGGATTTATACCAGGAGTATGGCAGAAGGAACAAAGAGCCTAAATTTCTCCTTTTGGCTCAAGAGCAATATGAAAAAATTGTTCTTATAGACCCCAAGAATCAAAAGGCAAAAGCACTTAGTATTGTGTGTAGCGCCTTCCATGCCCTGTTTCATGAAGATGCAGACCGTATTTCCGAATCTATCTACAAAAGTCAACTGCTATCAGAGCATCTTCCGGTCGAGCTTTATGCGAAAGGCATCACCTTATTATGTTACGGCATCTACTCCTCAGATTTAGAAGAGATCCAGAATGCCATCTATTATTTCCAACGCTCAACCTCTATTGACAGAAGTTTTTCTCTAGGTTGGCATTACCTGGGAATCGCCTTTTTTCTATTGTTTGAAGCGGTCGAGCATGATCGATTTTTAAGGTTGTCGATCAAGTTCTTCCAAAAATCGATCCAACATGATCCGAATGCCGAGACGTTCGTGCAACTTGCTATCGCAAACGCACGACTTTATGAAGTTGATCGGGCAATTGAGCATCTTGAACAATCCAAAGTCTGGTTTGAAACCGCTTTTTCCATAGAAAAAAGCTCTCCGTTTCTTCCGGCTGATTGGATTTTTGAATATGGACTTCTTCTTGATGCAATGGGAGAAGCAAAAGATGATGAATCCCTTCTTATTCATGCTGTAGACCAATTCAACCGGGTGCTTATTCTTGATCCAAATATCCCTGACGTACATCATCGACTCGGTTTAACTATTTCCCATCTGGCCTGTATTACGAACGATGCACAGCACTTTATGCGCGCATTTTGCCATTTTAGATTAGCTTACAGAAATAATCCTGATCATGAATTCGTTCTGCTGGATTGGGCCTTAGCCTTGATCCACTATGACGATTGCGTGCAAGATATGGAGCGCTCCGAGGGGATTATGCGTGAGGCGGAGGAGAAGCTTCTAGGTAGCGCCAAACAGGGTAATAACCAAGCCTACTACCAAATTGCATGCTTCTACTCTTTGCGTAACCAAAAAAATCTAGCTCTTGAGTGGATGAAAAAAGCACGAGCTATCGGCGCTTTACCACCGATGCAAGAGCTTCTTGAGGATACCTGGCTTGAGAATTTAAGAAAAACAGATGAGTTCCATCACCTGCTCACTTTATGGAACAATCATAGCGCAGAATCTTAGAATATTCTCCTTAAAAAGGGGCTCCGTAAGGGGCCCTTCTTATTTTATCTAAAACAAAAAAGAAAGAAAACGATTCTATTTCTCTTTCATTCCCCTTCGTCTGTTTTATTTCCCTTTTTTCAAGCAGTTTCTTTCTATACAGGTTAATCGAAAATTGGTACTATTTTTGAAAAAATAAGGTTCAAACTCCATGGATAAAAGATCATTTATTTTTATTTTGGCTCTGTCGATCGCCCTTTTCTTTGTGAATGTTTGGATTTTGCCCCCCGTAGTCGAGCCACAAGTGGTGGAGCCTGTGTCTTTGCAGCAAAACCCTGCCGAAAGATTTTATGTTCTCGAAAATGCAACACAGCAGATTGTTTTCTCCAATTTTGGTGGAGCCATCAAAGAGATCAATCTCCCTTTTCAGACAGGTAAGGACACGCTAAGTATTGTGCGACCCATCGAGTTTGACCGCGAAATTGAAAAAGAATCGCCACAAAATGCCCTTTACCCTTTGATGCCTGCAACTTTTTTTGACAAAAAAAGCGAGACGATTGAGCCCTATACTCCCCAAAATGGGGGCTATACTCCCCTTTTAAGACGCTCTGTCAAGAACAAAACTTCGGGATTTAGCTACCTAATAGCCCCTAAATTCTACATGGGGCAGCTCCTTAACCAGGAGGGGGAATATGAGGGGGAAACTTTCCAGATGACCAAGCTTACAGCCGATTCGATTGAGTTTAGTGGAACAATCAACGGCCAAAAAGTTGTTAAAAACTATCAGCTCGTTTCACCCTATGGCTTTGAAATGACTGTAAGTTTGAAAAACGCCAATACAAAAGCGCTTTATTTGAGCAACGGGATTGGCGAAGTCGAGCTTATTTCAGGCTCTTATGACCCTAAGATTCAGACCCTGCAGGTGAGAGGGGAAAAAACCTACCTGGAGAAAACAGACCTCCCGTCTAAGGATGTGGGAGACTACCCCTCACAAAACTCTCTTTGGATTTCCAGTTCGAATGGGTTTTTCGGTACAATTCTAAGCCCAGACAATACCACAGCCCAACCAGGATTCATCGCGCGTAAAATTGAGGGGGAAAATTGCCCTACTAGACTCCACCTTATTGACCAAAAATATGACCTTTATCCGGTAAAGTCCTATCCTGCCTACCAAGTCT
>RGXB01000064.1 GCA_010029555.1 bacterium | reverse complement strand
CCTTAGATAGAGATAAAAGATTCCCCTTTTTTTGCATCCAAGCAAGCCCCTCTACAAAAAAAAGGCCGGAACTAACAGAAAAAAACCAGCAGATTACATACAAAAAAATGGAACCTAAAACACCGGCTTCGGATGTTGCAACAGGAAGAGCTATCATTCCAGCCCCCACAGCCGTGCCGGTTATTAAAAAAATGGCATGAATTATATCTATCCCATTTTGCATCGTCTTTACTAAATTCTTCATTCAAGTTATCCTAATCGATGAACAAATCCCTTGCAAGTGGGGTTAAAGATTTTTTATCTATTTTTAGGGCATAAACCCGGCGGAACGTGAAACAGGTCTACACAAAAGAAAATCACAGCATCCCCATAGAGGGCGTAGATAAGGATGCCCTGTATGTGATTAGAAAATTACAGCAGGCAGGACATACCGCCTACCTTGTGGGGGGCTCGGTACGAGACCTCCTTATGGGCGTAACGCCAAAGGACTTCGATGTCTCTACTTCGGCAAGACCGGAGGAGATCCGAGGAATTTTCAAAAATTGCTATATTATTGGGCGCCGTTTTCGGTTAGCGCATGTCCGTTTTGACGAGAAAATCATCGAGGTGTCGACTTTTCGCAGCGGTGATCCACAAACCGAAGATCTTATCGTCAGGGATAACGAGTTTGGCTCACCCGAAGAGGATGCCCTACGTCGTGATTTTACCATCAACGGCCTCTTTTTTGACCCCTCGAATGAGACCGTGATCGATTATGTCCATGGTTTTGATGATGCCAAAAAAAAATTTTTACGTGTGATCGGAACACCACATGTGCGCTTCAAACAAGATCCGGTGCGCATGATTCGCCTAGTCAAGTTTCAGGCCCGCTTTAATTTGGACGTTTGCCCTCAGGCGCACCTAGCGCTACTCGACTGCCGAGCCGAAATTTTAAAAAGTGCCCCTGCTCGTGTACTGGAAGAACTACTGCGCATGCTCGAATCGGGATTTGCCCACCCCTTTTTCCACAAACTCACAGACGCAGGCCTTTTGCAGCACCTTATCCCTACCCTTTCCGCCTACTGTGAGCTCGCCGAAAAAAATATCGTGTTCAACCTTTTGGAAATTGCCGATAAAGTCCACAAAAAATCGACTCATAAATTTGACAGGATAGTTTTACTTGCTGCTCTTGTATTTCCGATTTTTGAACGACATATCCAGATTTTGCAAAAAGAGGGCTCCCCTTTCCATTTAGGCCGTATCGAAAATGAGGCCTATTTCATCATTGAGGAATTTTTTTCCCCTTTTCTTGAGATCCCAAAAAGAATTGTGGGGACTCTTGCTATGGTACTCACGAGCCAATTTCGCCTCCGTCCTCAGCCTCAAAAACCTGTGCGGGTAAAAATACCACGCATCTCCGATTTTCATCTGGCAGTGGATTTTTTATACTTGGAAAGCCTTTACAATCCTCTTTTAAAGTCGATTCATGAACCTTGGAAAAAGGCGCTTAAAAAGTACTAAAATGATCCTTAACCATCGTATTTTAGAGCCTTCTCATCCTCAACAGCTCCAACCCACTGTAATTTTTTTTACCACAACAGCTAAGGAGGCTTTACAAAGCCCTCCCTTGTGCCATCCTGCCGTTTTTTTAAACCAGCACAATATCCGAGTTATCTCATTTGATTTGCCCCTACACAATGACGAGATCCCCTCTTTTGATGGAGTTCAGCGATGGACCCAACAAATGTTTGAAACGCACACCGATCCTTTAGCCCCCTTTTTGCAACAGGTGAGTTTTTGGATTGATCAACACCTGGATCCAAAAGCCCCATTAGGGTTCATGGGTATCTCTCGTGGAGCTTTTATTGCCGCTTTTTTAGCTATTCAACGTGGTTTGCCCTCCCCTATCGCCCTCTTCTCTACGATGCATGATTTAGACTACTCCTGGCTTTGGCAAAATCAACAGTTTTCAGACCCTTTTCTCGATTTCTATAAACTATCTTGTCATGCTGCGTTTTTGAAAGATTGCCCACTTTACTTTTCCATCGGCAATAACGATGAGAGGGTATCGACATCAAAAACACTCCATCTCTACCAGGAATTACTCTACTTTAAAGTAAAAGAACAAAAAAGAAACATCCCCATCGAGCTCCACGTTTTCCCTTCGATCGGCATGTACGGACATGGAACGCCGGATCACATATTTTTAGAGGGCGCTAAATGGATGAGCGAACACCTCAAGAGTTAAAACCTTTAAGGGTTTTTGTCTTGACTACAGAGCAGAGCGCGGAAGCAATTTTGCAGCGTCTTTTAACTCCCCTAAGGTCTGCTTTTCCCGATATGTATGTTGAGGGGGTTGTATCTAGCACTTACCCTAAAGAGGGAATCCATCTCTTCGAAACCTCTGACAAACTGAAGATTATGGGCCTTATTGACGTGGTCTTTTCTATTGGGCGTATTCTGAATATGCAAAAAAGGATCAAAAAAAGGATTCTTGAAAATGATTTTTCTCTTGTTTTAACCATCGACTCCTCCTCTTTCCACCTACCTCTTGTTGAGGATTTAAAAAAAAGGGGATGCAAAGCTAAGTTTGTGCACGCCGTTTGCCCCCCGATATGGGCCTACAGGCCAAATAGAAAGCCGCGCATAGCTAATACGTTTGATCTTTTATTGCCTTTATTTCGATTTGAAAGCCCCCTATTTTCAGACACAAGACTCCCCTCTTTATGGATTGGCCACCCCTTTCAGTCCTATCAACCCGTAAAAAAAGATCCCATCGAGCAAAATATTCTCCTTATTTTTCCTGGTTCAAGGAAAAGGGTAATCAAACGAAATCTCCCCCTACAGCTTGCAGCGGCTAAAAAATTCCCCTATAAAATCGTTGTAAGTGTCGCCTGCTCAACGCTAAAAAAAGAGATTGAGACGTTAGCACCTGGCATCGATACCGTCGATAAAATGCCCGAACAAAAAATCTTAGCCAAAACGGTGCTGGCGCTAGCTACATCGGGTACGATCACCTTAGAGCTGGCTTTGTTAAGTATCCCCACAGTTGTGACGTATAAAATCCCCCTTATAGATGCAATAGCTGCAAAACTAGCTAAAATGCAGGTCCCGTTTTTTGCCCTACCGAATCTCCTCGCGAATAAAGAGATTTTTATAGAGCTAATCCACCCTTTCACTTCGGTCAAAGAGGTTGTCGCGGCGATGAAAAAAACTCTTAACAACCCTCAGCCTATCCCTTTTTCTCTTTTGCATCACGAGATACTCACCTCCCACACAAACCATGAAATTGTGAAAAAAATTGTTGAAAACACCCCTTTTTCCAGAGCCTTCAACGAGGGCTAAAAAAGAGATTCCCCCATCATAAGATCTTATCTTTCATTTTATCTAGAAAGTCGGTATACTCTGGGAACAGGTTTTTATGTCCTCAGAACAGGTACTAATCGATTTAAGAAATCTTGAAGGTGGAGAGCAGTGTACTTTAAAAGGGGTACTGCCACCCGCAAGTCTCGCATTGGATCCCTCTGAGACAAAACAATTTAGCGTAATCGATTACAAGCTTGAGGTTCAAAAAGTAGGTGAATCTCTTCTTGTCCGAGCGGACATTCGGGGTGAACAAAAAAACCCCTGCAGAATTTGCAACAAAATGCTTGTCTCCTTGATTGAAGTTTTTCAAGCAAGCGAGGTGATGCCGCTCGATGACATCAAGGGATATAAGGTAGACCTTACCACTCTAATAAGAAACCTTTTCCTGGTGGAAGCTTTCGATATTGTCGAATGCAACAGCGGATCTTGTATTGAGCGCAACGAAGTAGAAAATTTTTTAAAGCGTAAAAGACTATCCTCATCCCCTTTCGATAGTCTAACTTAAAGTTTTGGAGTATACCATGGCAGTACCACGCAATCGCATGTCTAAATCTAGAACACTCAAAAGAAGAACCGAGCATGCTTTCAAGCCCGTCCAATTAGTTGAGTGCCCCAACTGCAAAGCACACAAAAAATCCCACAGAATGTGTCTTTCCTGTGGCCATTACAACGGAAAGAGCGTTTTTAAAGAAGCTAAAACCGCTTAGTCTTTTTTGTATGGGAGAAGCGCCCACGTTTTTTTAGAAGTTTTTTCGATAAATACCCTTTATTCCTCCACACAATCCCCTTGATAGAGTATTTTCGAAAAAGTACTCCCCTTTTAAAATTCGGTCGCTTTTTCCCAAAGCCTTATAAAAGAGGATCTCCCTTCTTGAACTTCTGACCTTTTAGAGGTTTGCAATTCTTGAATGGAATCCTCCTAAAGAAATTTCTTTTCAGGCGTTGCAATGAAAGATTCCAAAGAGATTATGGTAAGCGTAGATTCAAAAGAGACGCGTATTGCGCGCATGAATCAAAAAAAGCTTATCGAGCTCAACATCGAGCGAAAAAAGAATAGACTCATCTCTGGTAATATCTACAAGGGTAAAGTCACCAACATCCTCAAAAACATCCAATCCGCCTTTGTGGACATCAATGAAAACGAAAACGGTTTCATCCACATCTCCGACGTCATTGAAAACTCCCAAAAGCTGCAAGAGATGTTTGAAATCGATTTTGACTTCAAAGGCGAAAAAGCTGTCGAGGACGGGGACATCTCCTCCCACTTCAAATTAGACCAGTATATCCTTGTCCAGGTCGTTAAAGACCCTATCGGCTCGAAGGGAGCGCGCTTAACATCGAACATATCGATTGCGGGTCGTTATCTTGTTTTATTACCTAACTCTCCGCTTAGGGGCGTATCGAGAAAAATCAAAGAACAGCCGGTTCGCAATCGACTCAAAGAGATCATCGAAAAATTTGAGCTCCCCTCCAAAATGGGTCTTATCTGCCGAACAGCAAGCACCAAAGCGACCACCGATCAGCTAATTGACGAGGTGAGAGAGCTGATCAATACCTTTGATGAAATTATCGAAAACTACCACAAGGCAAAAAGCTCCACTTGCCTTTATCGCGAGTCGGACATCACCAAAAAAGTGCTACTTACGGCGATGGATAAGGGCTATGAGAGGATCTTGGTCGATCATTATCCCACCTACAATGAGTTAAAAAAACTCTATTCGCGCCACTCGGATCACCAGGTATTGAAGATCGAGTACTATCGGGATAAGCTCTCAATGTTTGAGCGGTTTGGAGTCGATAAGGAGATCGAAAAGGCTCTAAAAAGAAAGATTTGGTTGCAGAGCGGTGCCTACCTCTATTTTGATCGCACCGAGGCGATGCAAACCGTTGACGTCAATTCGGGTCGCAGCACAAGTGACATCGAGACTAAAGATGTCGAAGAGGCACTTGTCCAAATCAACAAAGATGCAGCCCTAGAAATCGCGCGCCAACTCCGCATCCGCAATGTCGGGGGTCTTATCGTGATCGACTTTATTGATATGCGCTCGAGAAAGAATCAAAAAAGGGTACTTGAGACCCTTAAGGATGCTCTTTTAGAAGACTCTGCGAAATGCACCGTTTTAGGCATGTCTGAATTTGGTCTGGTGGAGATGACTCGTCAGCGCAACAAAGAATCGCTCATCCAAACCTTGATGTGCCCCTGCCCCTACTGTAATGGACAAGGAACCATCCAAAGCCATGAAACCGCCTCTATTGAATTAGAGAGGGCGATCAAAAAGCTTGTTATGGATGGGGTCAAAGGGAGTGTTGAGGTGACAACCCACCCCGATTTGGACCGTTATCTTGATGGTGAAGACAAAGACTTTTTGGACAAATTCGCTAAAAAAGAGTCTATTAAGCTTACTTTTAAAACCAACAACGAACTGCACCTGAATGATTTTCATTTAGCAACACCAAAAGGGAGTGCGAGTGCCTCTAAAAAATAATCGTTTGTACCCGATGCTTTTACATTCTGATCTCGGGGAACCGTTTAAGGAGAATTTTCTCGAGTTTATCGAATGTTTTTTTAAGATAAGCCAGGAAAAAAAGATTCCGATTGAACACACAACACAGATTATGCTCACCCTTTATGAGGCTGTTCAAAAGCAGTTCCATTCCCCCTACCCTTTTCAATCTGTGCACATTCCTAAAGAGGAGGATACCCACCTATACGACATGGGTCTGAAGATAGCGACCCCATTGATTCATGGTGAGCCAAAAATTTTAAATCCTGAAAATCTTGTAGCAGTCAAAGCTCTTCTAGATAAAGGGGAGAATGTGATTTTTGCTGCCAACCACCAAACGGAGCTTGAGCCCCAAATTCTCAGCATCGCATGCGATAGCGTGGTTAAGATTGTCATCAGATGACCGCATCGAGCCGAAGAAATAGTAATTGTATGTTCGTAATCTTCACCAG
>RGXB01000063.1 GCA_010029555.1 bacterium | reverse complement strand
GAAAAGAAAGGGCTCCAAAAAGCCTTTAGAGAAGCAAGAAGAGCCTAATCGACTTGCTTCCATCTTGGTTATTAACCCCTCTATCTTGGGTGAAAAGAGGGGTTAAACTACCCCTGGTTCTTTCTGCGCTTCTCCTTTTTAGCTTAAGACCCTACTTCGTCGCACCCATAATCCCCTCCCCCTCCTCAGCAGTTGAGATCTACTCCAACCAGACTTTTCACGACCTCCAAAAAACTGTTTACTACCCGATTGAAAAAGCCACTAAAAGTATCCTTGTCTCAACTTTTGGGGAATTTGAACCCGAACTGATGGCTCTTTTAAAAAAAAGGGCTGAAGAGGGAATAAAAGTTTTTGCCCATTACGATGCGAAATCTTTTCCAAAGCTTGAGGAAAAAACTCTTGGGTTTCCCTCAAAAGGGCATAGAGTATCAGGCTTGATGCACCAGAAAGTGCTGATTGTCGATGAGAGTTTTGTATACCTGGGGTCTACAAATTTCACCATGGCATCTTACAAAATGCACGATAACCTTTTAGTGGGTTTCTACTCCCCATCGCTTGCTGAAAAGATCCGTTTGCAACTGGAAGATCCAGCCTATCCTTTTTTGATTGAGGAGGATTTTCCCTCCGGAAGATTTTGTTTTTTCTCCTTACCTGGCCAAAAACGGGCAGCTCTCGATTCTTTAGTCTCCAGTATAAACAATTCCAAGGAGTCTATTCAATGCCACATCTTCACCTTTACGCATCTAAAGCTTTGTGACGCGCTGGTAAGTGCCCTTAGGCGGAATGTGCGCGTTGAGGTGACTATCGATAAAAAAAGTCGCAAGGGGGCTTCAAAACAGGTGATTGAGCTCTTGAGTAAAAATGGGGCTATAATTAGAGAAAATAACCATCAGGGGTTAATGCACCACAAGATGTGCCTAATAGACGAGGAGATTTTTTATTTCGGCTCTGCAAATTGGACAAAATCTGCATTTGAAAAAAACAGGGACTATCTGGTTCGCCTTGATCACCTATCGGGCAGTTTAAAGCCTCAGCTCATAGAGCTTTTTGAAAAGGTTAAAAAATTTCAAAAACCCTAAACTCCTATTGCCCCTTTTTCGAATACTTGTTATAGATAAGTTTATGTTAGATCAACTCTTGTCCATCCCTTTTGTCTCAGTAACGGTTACTTTTATCCTTTTGATGGATGGCCCCGGAAATATCCCCATTTTTTTGTCTGTTTTAAAACAGTATCCTCCGAAGAAGCAGCTGATGATTATATTCCGTGAACTTGTGATCGCCCTAATTATCATGTTTTTGTTCGCTTTGTGCGGCAGCTACGTACTCGGTCACCTGGGAATCCAAAATCCCTCTATTCAAATTGCCGGTGGTATCCTTCTTTTTATCATCGCATACCACATGATCTTTTCGTCTGGGGATGTGGAGAGTCCTAACTTAAAAGGGGAACCCTTCATTGTCCCTTTAGCTGTTCCCATGATTGCAGGCCCTGCCGTTTTAGCAGCGACTATGGTTTTTTCAAAGGATCCCGAGCTCAAAGGGGTTCTCTTGATCTCTATTTTTATAGCCTGGGTTTTTACTACTTTGATCCTTTTTCTCGCTTGTCCGATTAGCCAGCTTCTTGGAGAAAGGGGTATTTTAGCAGTGGAAAAAATTATGGGTCTGGTTCTTACCCTCCTAGCTGTACAGCTCTTTTTGGACGGATTTTATTCCTTCTTCAAAAACTAATAACCTCTCGATTCTGAGCTGTTATTGGGGTATAATAGTGCTCAATTTGGATGAATTCGATGCTTCAATCCCTGCTAATGACCATTTCCTACGATGGAACCGATTTTTTTGGCTGGTACTGCCCAAACAATCGCAACCTAAAAAACACACTAGAAAAAGCACTTGATTTACCACTCTATCAGATTCTTATCGCCTCCAGAACGGACAAGGGTGTCCACGCCGAGGACCAAAAAGTGGTTTTGCAATTCGAATTAAAGTTCTCCCATCTCCTCCCCGATCTTTTGACTATCAACTCAAGACTCCCAGAGGATTTACGGGTTTTATCCCTTGAAAATTGCCGCTTAGATTTTCACCCCTCTTTAGAGGCTAAATCTAAAGAGTACCGTTACCATTTTCATGTTGGGGAAAAACATCCCCATTTCGAGCGCTATAGCCTCTCGATCAAGCCCTTCGACATCGAAAAAATTCACATGGCTCTCCCCTTTTTTTTGGGGCGAAATAACTTCAAAGCGTTTGAAGGATCTCATCATCAGCGCCAAGATCCTTTCTGCACAATTGAAGAAATCCTTTTTGAACAAATCGCAACTGATCGTTATCTGTTCACCATTCGGGGAAACCGATTTCTCTACCTTATGTGCAGAAAAATTGCAGGTACCCTCCTTTATTATGGTTATGGTAAGCTTTCGCTAACCCCCCTAAAAAAGGGGCTGGAGGAGTTGTGCCCGAAGGAAGTAGGCCCTACTCTATCGCCAAAAGGACTTTTACTAAAAAAAATTCACTATGATCGAAACCCTGCATTCATTGTATAAAAAAAAGCACAATATCCTGTTAAAAACTCAAAAACAGATCGAGGGGATACGCCATGCCTCGAGGGTCGCAGCAAAAATTTTAAATCTTTTATGCAAAGAGGTTAGACCTGGAATCACCACAAAAGAGCTAGACCTTCTGTCAAGAGAGCTACACAAACAATTTTTAGCCATACCTGCTCCGCTTGGGTACGGTCACCCCCCTTTCCCTGCTTCGATCTGCACATCCATCAATGATGTAATATGCCACGGAATTCCTGACAACCGACCTCTACAAGAGGGCGATATCGTAAACATAGACGTGACCTCTATTGTGAATGGCTACTATGGCGATTTAAGTCGAACAGTTGTTGTTAAACAAGCGTCTAGTGATGCCTACAGAGTTATTGAAGCCTCCTATAATTCTTTAAAAGCGGCGATTTCCGTATGTCGTCCGGGGGCGAAACTATCGCAGATTGGGGGTGCTATTCAACAAGTTGCAGATTCACTTGGTTGTTCGGTTGTGCACCAATTTGTGGGTCACGGAATCGGGTGTCAGTTTCATGAGGAGCCGGCTATTTTCCATTACGCGAATAAGCCCAAAGTAGACATTCTTATGCAACCCGGCATGACATTTACTATCGAACCCATGATCAATTTGGGACTATGCGATGCTGTAGTGGATAAAAAAGATCACTGGACTGCGCGCACAATCGACGGTTCCTTAAGCGCCCAATTTGAACACACCATCCTTATTACCCCCACAGGGCACGAAATACTCACTTTGATTGATGCAAAAGAGGCTTATGATGGAGTTCCCGATCTTTTCATAGATCCTAAATCGAGGTAAAAAGCCTATTGTTGCGAGGATAGGAGAAGCGCTTGTTTTTCTCTTACACGGTAGCGATTTAATTCATCTACCATGTGTTTTACCTCGTATCGGCTGTAGGAGGAGGATTTGTAGACCTTCAACTCGCTGTTTACCACCCTAAATTTTTCCCTAATTTCCAACAGCTCTTGTTCGAGGTTCACAGTCGCCTGCTGCATAGAGTCTGCTAAAAATTTTTCTTTCTCTAATGCAAGCTCCAGATTTTCGATCTGATTTTTTTCCATAAGAAGTTTTTTCGAGCTCTCATCAAGCTCGACATACAATCCACTTAGGGAACTTTTTACATTCTCAAGCTCATGCTGATGACTCTCTTCCAGCTTTGCTTTTACAGCCTCGAAAGCTCCAATCTGCCCCTCATAAGAGCGCATTTTCTGGGTAATTTGGAGTGTTTCCAATCCAAAAAATATCGCGACCATCCAGGATAAAGAGATAGACCCTAAAGCTAGAGCAAGTTGTAAAGGGGCAAATTTAGACAGGTGTGGCAAAACGAGAAGCGTTAAAAAAAAGGGGCCCATAAGGATCCAGACGTAAATGCGCTCCTCTTCAGGGTAAAAAGCAAACTGTCTTAATCGGTTCCAGGCCCTTCTCATAAGCGCATTCAATTTTGTTTCCTTAAAGACTTTTATCTTGCCTAATCTCGAGGATGTCTTTCAAGAGAAATTTAGCAAAAAAACTATTCAGCAAAAAGATCTATTAGTTCTCGTATAAATATCACACCCTTTTCCAACTGCTTTGCACTAAATCTCTCTTTTGGAGAATGGATGAAATCTTCTTTTAATCCTACCCCTGCAAAAGCCAAAACAGCACCGCTGGCTGTTTGTAAATGGGATGCCACAGGGATGCTAGCTCCCGATAAAACCGTTTCACAAGGCTCGGTGGTTATTTTTTTATAGGCTTCTCGGAGCTGTTCGATGAACGGCTCTTTTGGATCTGTATACGAGTAGGTCCCTCCAGAGTGTATCTGAACCACCACCTCCACGTTTTCGTGTTTGATAGATTGCAAATAACGATCAATTTTATCGATCAATTCAAATCCGTCTAAACCATCAACTGTTCTTATCGACATTTTAGCGGTCGCTTTAACAGGGATGATTGTTTTTGAACCGGAACCTAGGTGGCCCCCAAACATTCCGTTGATCTCTAAAGTAGGCAAGAAGTAGTTCCTCTCTTTAGCTGATACTCGGTCTGTGGAATAACGGGCAAATGTACCAGTTGGTTCGTGGTAATGGAACATCTCTTTATCCTCTTTCGGCTTGGTGATCATTGTATCGTAAAAGCCGGGAACAAGGATTTCCCCCTCGGGACCTAACATTTTAGATAAAAGGAAATTCAGTTCGCTTGTAGCGGACCGGGCTATTCCCCCAAAAATACCGGAGTGCATATCGCTATCCCCTGTTTGGACTTTAATATCAAACGTAAAGACCCCCCTTGTCCCGCATGTCACAGCACCCTTGTTTATCGATATCATATCCACATCAAACACCAGAAGATAATCGGCCTTAAGAGCCTCTTTTTTCTCATCGATAAGTGCGTAAAGACCACGACTGGAGGACTCCTCCTCACCCTCAATGAGAAATTTAATGTTCAGGTGGTCAGGAAGATTTTTATACAAAGCTGAAAAAATACAACTAAGCTGCCCTTTATTATCCTCAGCTCCCCTTCCGTGGTACCAATCTCCTACTTTTGTTAGTTGGAACGGCGGTGTTGACCACTCCTCAAGAGGCTCTGCGGGTTGCACATCATAGTGTCCATAAAAAAGAAGCGTCTTTTTCGCATTCTTCCCTTTGTGCTCAGCAAAAACAGCATCGACATCGGTTTTTGTACTCCATCGCTGTATATGCGAGAAACCTATCTCTTGAAGAATCTTCTCGACAGCTTTAGCCCCCTTTTTTAAATCTTGATGATGCTCAGGCTTTCCAGAGACCGTAGGAATCTCCACCAGTTCAGTCAAATATCGTAAAGCCCGTTCCATAACAAGTACTCCAAATAAAAGTTTAAAAAAGGATCATGCCAAATTAAAAAAAAGAGCTCAAACTTTTTTAAATAAAAGTGAGTTTTCTTAAATAAAAAAGATTAGGACGGGATAGCGGATTGGGCTGTTTTAAGAAGATGTTGCGCTAAATTTTTGTCCCCTTCAAAGACAAGGTCAACATGCATAGACCCGCTACCTTGGGGCTTTTCGCAAGTGATCAAAACGTAGCAAATCGTGTTGTCCCCGATATTTTTTGAGATATTAGCCAGAGCCTTTGCCTTATTGAGGGGGGGCAGACTAGTCAAATTTTTTAGATTTTTTGTCATAACAAAGGCTGTTTTTCTCTCAAATCTTCGGGGGTTAATGGATACACAAGATCTTTAAAAAACCCCCTTAGGCGGGGTTAGTGTCCCTTACCTACTGCATCTTTAAGGTTCATATTTATACACATTTTTTCGATTTTACCACCATCTTTTTACATTTTTTTTATTAAAAAACACGCTACCTATCCGATTTTTCTATAATTAAGTCAATTTTTCTGTTAAAATTTAGAAAAATTAAAACCGTTTAAGCCACTTTAAACGCCGGTATTTTAAAGAAAACTTCCTGGTGGGGGTAATTATGCAAGCTTTCCGACGCTTTTTCCTTTTTATCGCATTAAATTTAATTATTTGTTTTACAGCCTCTTTTATTCTCTCGCTGACGGGGCTCAACAAATATTTGCAGCATCATCAAATACAACCTCTAGCCCTTTTCTTTGTTTTTTTTGTCTATGGAATGACTGGAGCCTTTATCTCCCTTGCTTTGTCTAAAACTATCGCAAAATGGGCGATGAAGATTAAAATCATCACCCCTTACGACTGCTCAAATGAGGGTTTACTGCTCAAAAAAATTGTCTCTCAATTATCCCTTAAAGCAGGACTCAGCAAAACACCTGAAATCGGTATTTTTTCCTCAGTAACTCCCAACGCATTTGCCACCGGGCCTAC
>RGXB01000062.1 GCA_010029555.1 bacterium | reverse complement strand
GGGGGCTCTATCAATTGGGTATTTTGGACGGATTTTAGCCCAGGCGTTTCCCCAAAATAGGCAAGGGTTCTTGATCCAGCTGGATTTGCCTCTACCGCTCTTTTAAACAGCGTTTCCAATCCTCTTCAGATAGGAGTTGTAATTGATTCAATATCGACAAAAGGGGATCAGTTTTTGCAGGGCCTAAATCAAATATCTCAAAAAAGATAGGGTGTAGACGCTTATCTATGTGGGTTGTGATTGCAAGAGCAATTTTTTCTTTAAGCAGATCGTGATTTTTGGGATGGTGCTTGAGGATTAAGTTCCAATACGCAAATTCTAGATCTCCGTCTTTTACTTTACTTTGAAATGCTTCGAGTAGAGCTTCATGAAACGGTTTTCCTGCGGAAGCAAGGTAAAAAAGAGTACAGCCTAAAGCCCAGAAATCTTGATGCAAAAGATCATCGAACGGCTGTTTCTTGCTAGCAGCTAGTATGCCAGGAAAAGTGAGGTAGGAGGGGGTTGTGTAGAAAAGAGAGCGATCCCTAATAGGCCTTACATTTTTAAGATTTCCCAAGACGCAATTGATTCGTTTAGACTTATCAAAAGAGATATAGACATTTTCAGGAGAGATATTTCCGTGGGCAAAACCGCTTTGATGGAGTAGGCGTAATTTGAAAACGAGTTTTTTTGCTATGGCAAAAGAGTTTTCAACAAAATCGTCGCGCCTTTGAATGAAAAGGCTGAGTTTTGGGTAGTACCTACTTATGGTAACCGCTTTTTCCAGAGCTAGTTTTGTGGGATAAACTTTTGTGAAGAGAGCTCCAGGATAGGTTTTCAAAGAGTCTCTGACTGTTTTTTCGTTTTGATACACCGACTGGTATTGTTGGATGATCTCCTTTTTGTCGGTGTCATTCAAGATAGAAATGCGGTACTTGAGAGGTTTGCCCGGAGCGTAATTTCTTGGGACTTTGACCCATATCGCCGATTTTTTATCTCCACATCTCGTTAAAACGCCAAGTTCAAGAAGAATAGCGCCACGGGAACGAGACTCCTCCGAACGGGGAAGATAGAGAAGATTTGTGCTACCTATAGGTTGCTTAATCTCTCTATTAACGGCGTCGAGGCGCTCGTATTTTTCCTTGTATTCTGTAATTTTTTGGGCAATATCCTCAAGGTACCTTTGATCATCAAGAAACTGGATACCTTGCAAATGCAGAAGATCTCTTTTTATTTGCTCGACAAAATGGAACGATTGGATCATAAAAACTATCCTTAGTTTCTTGCCTTATCGCATTACGGTTTGGTTGGGAGGAGGTGCCCAAATAGAGGAGTAGCGGAAAAATTATTGGCTTTATCAAGAACCAATCCTTACCGAATAAGAGGACATTCTAGCACAAAGGGGTGTTAAAATAAAATATTTTTTATTTTATTTCGGGTGGCAGGGTTCTAAAGCCAGATTGCTGTTGCCGTGGCAAAACGGCGACAATGGGAGATAGATAGCATAAACCGCTCATTTGGAAGTGTATGGACTTGAACCTTTGGCGCCCCTAGGGGGTCGTTTAAAATTTCAATATCCAGAAACCCTATTTTTGAAAAACCGGTCCCTAAGGCCTTTGCAATCGCCTCTTTAGCGCTAAACCGGCCAGCAAAACGTTCGGCTGGTTGAGCAAAAGATTTGCAGTAGGCTATCTCCCTAGGGGTGAAGTGGCGCGTCAGGAAGCTGTCTCCATATTCCTCAATTACATGCTCGATACGGCCAATCTCGATAATGTCGGTTCCCAGCCCTTTCAAGCGTCCTCGTCATGGTAATCATCAAAAGAATAGCCGATTTCCCTACCCGATTTGTCGACTGCATTACAGAAGATAATTCTTCCGGAGGGGCTGGATTTTGAAGAGAGGATAGTGGCTCTGATAGTCTGTCCGATGGCGTCACCCGCATTGTTGATCACTACCATAGTCCCATCTTCAAGGTAACCCACCCCTTGCTGAGGCTCTTTACCCTGGCGTTGCACTTTGATGTGGATAAACTCACCCGATTGCATCAAAGGTTTAAGAGCAGCTGCTAGGGAATTGAGGTTGATTATTTCCACCCCTTCGGCTCCACTCAATTGGTACTGTTTAGATTCGGCAGTCAAAATATTAGCGTCCACAAGCCGGCTCAAACGAACCATTTTCTGAGCGATTTCTTTGATTTCGGGAAAATCGGTCTCGTTGTAGCGCAATCCAAAACCGGGGAGGGTCTCAAGCCTTTTAAGCGTTTCAATCGCTTTGCGAGCTTTAGTCTTGAAGCTCTCATCAGGAAGTTCGATTAGAGCGTAGAGCTCTTTCACGATGAATCGGGGGACTAGAATCGATTGGTCCAAAAGGCGAGTTGTGCAAAAGTCATTAAATCGGGGATCCATTAAAGTGGCTATGTCGATCATTATGTCCCGTCTGCGCTGATTCATCTGGCTAAATTTGACAAAAGGGATGCTCACGTAAAGCTCATCCGACCAGCGCAAGGTCATGATCGTACCCAAGTAGGTACCAAAAAGAAAAAGGCAGATCGAAATAATTTCTATGCTGATTATGTTCAAAGAAAACGATAACGCGCTAATGCTCAGGATTGCTTTGAGAATTAAAATGAGCGCTTCACCCATCAGGTAACCTAAAAAAAGGCCGATGATTGCGATGTTAAAGGAGCGTAAATTGAATTTTCTAAAAAACGTGTCAAATCCGATCAAAAGCAAGCTGAAGCTAAACCCCCCGAGAATACCAAAAATCAATCGACCAGGAAGATCTCCCTGGTTGGATTGGATGGAATAGAGGGTAATGAAAAAAACACTTAAGATTGTAAAGAAAATCCGTGTAAAAGCTAGGGCCACATTCATAAGAGTTCATTTATAAACCACAACTCCAAATAAGTGAAGAGTTTTTTTGTCGCGAAATATCGGTTTTTCTGCTAAGTTTACCCTATGATTTCAATTCGTATTCAAAAAATAATTCTCCTTATTTTATGGCTTGCCGGTGGGTTGATTCTTTTCACTAAGGGGGCAAGCAACCTGGGGACAATCTCCGAAAACCGCACGCTCCACATCTCGTTGCTGATTTTGGGTTACGTGCTTGGGGAGCTCAAGTCTAGAACCATTTTAATCCGAAGCGCTGCCCGGGATCCTTTGCCTAAAGATTTTCTCCTTGTCGCACTCATGATGGGAATGGGGGTACTGTTTGCGCAGCTTTCGATGCCTACTGAGGCAAGGGGCCTGCTGCAAGTAGCTATCGGTTTTGCTCTCATGCGTGGAGCTGCATTCAGATTGCGACGTTTTGTTGCAGAGCGAAATGCTGTGGAAACGAAATGATCCTCCATATTTTCGTAGATCCTCCACGCGTCGCGTTTTTCGTCCCTTTCCTGAATTATCCTATAGCCTGGTACGGAATTCTATTTGGATTAGGTTTTGCACTCGCATTACGCGTTTTCCAGCACTTGTGTGATTGGCGCCCTTTTTCTCTTTTTACCGGAGAGCAGATCGCCTCAAGAATCACGAATTTCATGATGGTGGGAATTCTAGTCGGTGCTAGGTTATTTCACATCGTTTTCTACGAATCACTTGATTGGTTGCAAAACGATCCCTTGCGCCCATTCAAATTCTGGGAGGGGGGGCTAGCCAGTCACGGCGGTATCCTTTGCTCAATTTTTAGTTGTTTGCTTTTTGTTTATATCTACAGAATCCCTTTCTTTAAGCTTTTAGATCGGATTTTCCCTTGCGCTATGATTCTTGGCGGATGTATCCGTATAGGGAATTTTATGAACCAAGAGATTCTCGGTTTAAAAACCGAGCTCCCTTGGGGTCTTGTGTTCCAAACACCCCAATCTTTATCCTCTATTGGTTTGTACCCAAGGCACCCTGTGCAAATTTACGAGTCCTTATTCTATTTTGCGCTCTTTTTTTTGGGGTGCGTTCTACTAAAAAACCGTTCCAAGACCGGGGTTGCTGCTTCTAGCTTAGGCCTTTTGATGTCTGTCGGACGATTTTTAGTAGAGTTCCTTAAAGAAGACCAGAGTTTTTATACCCTAGGATTACCTTTAAACATGGGGCAAATTCTCTCGATTCCGTTGATAATCCTTTTCGCTACAATACTAGCGCTTGCCTATAATGAGAGGCTCCAAGAGCCTTTTAGGGCTCGACTAAATCAATAAGCTTTTTTAAACAGCGGCTGCTTGCATTCTATACGAGGGCATCAAAGGGAGAGTTTTGGTGGTGAGCTCCTCCATTTTCTTGATAAGATCGCGCCCTTTCATGGTGGGGTGTTTAGATTTGAGTTGCTCGTAATGCCACTGGTAGAACCTTTCGAAAGGGGTTTTTTGCCCTTTTTTGGGTGAGGTGTACCAATGAATTTTACTGAAAAACTCCACCTCTTCTACATAAAATTGGCGATACCCCTCAAGTAGGGGGGATCCCTGGAGAAATTTGCTCACAATCTGCTCTTTTTCGTCGAAAGAAAGGGTGTGGATTTCCTCCTTTAAAAGATTCTTTTTCACGATCTTGTAAAGAGGGTGGTCAAGTGGAGCCCTCCAAAGATCAAGCACTAGCTCATTTTGAGAAGCAAAATGCGAAATTTTATCGATCAGTGTCTCTTCACGAAAAAAATTATCTTCTAAGGGGGAGGGGATCTGGAGTTTTTTATAACGGACAATCCTGTCGTAGGTCGTGTGTACAGTTTGGCGAAATTCTTTTGCCCCTTTTTCAATTGCAGTTTTTGCTAGGTGTCTTGAGAGGATCTCAACGTGATCCCCTTGCATCTGATTTCTTATGGGGTGGTGCTCAAAAAAGTGGGAAAAAACAAAAATTTCGAGCAGATCTTTTTGGTTAGGCGGGATATTTACAACATCGTCTACAAAGGAAAACATCTGTTGCACTTCAAGAAGAATCTGTTTGAGTGTTGTCAGTGGCCGCATCGATTTGATTTTTCTGATTTCATTATTGATAAATAGGTATACCTCGTGCCCCAAACGGTGTAATGAGGGGGAGTAGAGGTCTGTAGACAAAGAGGTGAGGTAATCAGATGCCGCCTCGACTATTTGAGCCTTTTTGTCTTTTTGCCCACTAACGTGATAGAGAAAAAGGATGCGATTCACTAGCTCGATGGGGTGCATGTTTTTTTCTAGATCGATCTGTTTGGAGACAAATTTTTTCAAGGCATCCAGGTTTTTTCTTCCCCATTTTTTTTCAAAATCGATGGCTAAAGCGAGCTTTTTTGCATGAACCGAGGCAATCAAAACGGGTAGATGATCCATTTCTGCAATCGCTTCGGTTGCCTTTAATCTTTGATAAATTTTTTGCTTCAAAGTTTCGTAAGAGAAGATTTCGTAGCTCGAAAGGAGATCAAACTGTTGCTCGAGAATCAAGTAGTCCAAAGTCTCCATTTTCTCAAAAGGGGTCTTAGGCCCTTTTGTCGTGCAGACATGCTGGCCTATAGAAAAGATCGCTTTTGCTACCCGTTCTTCAGCTTTATCCTCTTGAACGTTTGGAAAAAGACCGCAGAGGGTTTTAGCCTCTAAAAGAGCCTTTTGATAGACGTCGAAAGTAGATTGGTTTTTATCTGTTTCGACGCAATTTTGGATCATTCGAGGGACTATTGCATGTTCATCGGTCTCAAGTGCAATCTTATCCTTGTAGAGTAATTTAACATGTTTTAAAGCCCTCTCCACACTTTTTTGGATGTAACCTTCCTGGGAGTTTATTGAAGAGAATTTCTCCACAAGATCGGGGAGGAGTTTTTTTAAAACCAGAGATTCGATCTTGTGATTCCATCTTTTCACCTCTTTAAGTTGCACTGTTTCCAGAAGCTTTTTGGTGACGATAGCATCGATAGATTGCTCGGTTGAAGCGTCAGATGAAGGGGTGGAATCTAAAGATTTTAATGCATGCATAAAAACTTTTTTAGTCTATTTTCACTTTTAAGTCTACCCATCCTTTCAAGAACGGATTGTGGTGCTGTTTTGCATGGATAACGGACCATTTTTTTCCCCTTAAATCGGTCCCAAAAAGGATCGGGTTAACCGGGAATCTATTTTTAGTGCAAAGATTGCATTTTTCCTGTTAGAATCGGGTTGTAAATTTTACAGGATATACCAGATGAATTTCGTCTTATTAGCCGGCCGTTTAGGTTCCGATCCGGAAACACGTTTCACCCCTTCCGGACAAAAGGTGACAAATTTTCGTTTCGCTTGTAGCTCTAAAAAAGGTGGCAAAGATGAGACGATTTGGTACCGCGTGACTGTTTGGGGAGACCAGTATGATAAGATGCTCCCTTACATGAAGAAAGGGACAGCTTTGATGATCCAAGGCGAGCTGCACAAGCCACAAATCTACACGGACAAAGAGAGCAAGCCACAAACCTCTTTAGAAATTACCGCTTCAAGCATCTCGTTTAGCCCATTTGGCAAATCTGATGCCT
>RGXB01000061.1 GCA_010029555.1 bacterium | reverse complement strand
TGACCATCCCTGGTATATTGGTGTGCAATTCCACCCCGAATTTCAATCCAAAGTGTTTTTACCCCACCCTCTATTCTTCTCGTTTATCGATGCAGCAGCCCTCTATAAAGAATGTAGGCTGCAGCACCAGGAAGTAACGCTTTAGCATGCGCTTACTAGGAATCGACTACGGAAAAAAAAGGATTGGCCTTGCTATAAGCTCTACAGTTGCGTCGATGGCACTCCCCCTTTGCACAATTCAGCATAAAGGGGCTATTCCTGAGGCGGCGCGCTTAATTCTGGAACAAGTTTCAAGGTTAAAAGATATTGAAGAGATCATCATAGGCTGGCCTCTTTATATGGATGGAACGCAGAGCCCTTTATGCGGCGAAGTCCTTGAGCTAAAAAAAAACCTTGAGCTCTTTTTTAAAAAACCTATCCATTTAGTAGACGAAAGACTCACCTCAAGGATTGCTGAAGAATCCTACCGATCTGTTGGCCTATCGCGCAAAGAGAGAAAAGACTATCTTGACCAGGCGGCAGCCTGCGGAATACTAGAGACCTTCCTCCAAAGAAAAAAACACTTTTAACCGCCACAGTCCAAAACTTTACATTTTTTGAAATGAAAAAAGGGCTAAAGGGGCAAACGGGTATTGCGACAAAATACCTAAACCGTTTAAGGTTCAAAAAACACCCTTAAATAAAGCTTTTCCATGTCTCAATCGCAGGATTTTACCCAACTTATAGCTCGGCAAAATGTCGCTAAGCCACAATGTTTCGTGCTCTTTGGCGCTACTGGAGATCTAGCAAAAAGGAAGATATTTCCCGCTCTATTCGCCCTTTTTTTAGATAAAAAGCTCCCCTCGCGCTTTTGTATCGTTGGTCTTGGAAGAAAACCGAATACAGATCAAGAGTTTCGAAAGTATGTTGAAGACAGACTCATAGAATTTGCGCGCTTAAAGGGGGATAGCAAATCGAGAAAGGAATTTGTTGATAAAATTTTTTATCTTGCTCTGGATGTTGATGGGGACTATTCTCCATTAAAAAAATTACTCACTGAAAAAGAGGCCTCGTCAGGGACACAGGAAAACAGAACCTTTTATCTTGCCGTTGCCCCCTCTTATTTTACTGTTGTTCCCCAAAAGCTCAAAGAGGTTGGATTACTGCATGAGAAAGGGAGCGCCTCTTTTGCCAATATTATTATTGAAAAGCCGTTTGGTACCGATCTTGCGTCCGCTCTAGCCTTAGATGTAGAATTGAAAAAAATCCTTTTTGAAGAGCAGATCTACCGTATTGACCACTATCTTGGGAAAGAGACGGTTCAAAATATATTTGCCTTCCGTTTTTCCAACCATTTTATTGACCATCTGTTCACTTCTGAATTTGTGGAATCGGTACAAATAGTCGCTGCAGAGGATCTTGTTGTCGGAGACCGGGTCGAATTTTACGATTCGGTCGGCTGTTTGAGAGATTTCTGTCAAAACCATCTTATGCAGGTCCTCGCATTCATAGCGATGGAGGCGCCCAGCAAAAATGAGGCAGAATTTATACACCAGGAAAAGTCTAAAGTCCTCCGTTCGATCAACAAAATTGATACCATCGTCCGCTCCCAGTATGAAAAGGGGTTCATCAATACCGATGCGGTACATGGCTACCGCGATGACGAAAGGGTCAAGACCTCTAATACCGATACCTTTGTAGGGATGCGCCTTTTTGTGGATAATTTCCGTTGGGGTGGCACCCCATTCTATCTTTTTGCAGGGAAGGCCCTACCTCGCAAGTATACTGAGGTGAATATCGTTTTAAAAAAAGCCCCCTTCTCCCTATTTCCTCAATCCTCTCAACAAAACATCATTTCCATACAAATTCAACCCAAAGAGGGTATCTCCATCATCATTCGGACTAAGGTTCCGGCAAAAACAAGCCTGAAGCCGGTTAAGCTCGATTTTTATTACGACGACTATTTCAGTAGTGAATCGATACCCGAGGCTTACGAGACCCTTATCTTTAACGCGATGAGCGAAGACCGTTCATTATTTACCGATAGAGATGAACTGATTGCCAGCTGGGAGCTTTATGAACCGATCATTCAGGAATGGAAAAAAGAACCACTTAAAGCTGAGGAATTCTACCCAGCCGGCTCATGGCCCGAAATCATGAAAAAAGTCTTTTTAGAGGGGCACTATTTAGTTATATGATTGGTGAATGGATCGAAATCAGAGATATATTTAAGCTTTTATCCTCTTCAGCTCAAAGGACGATGGGGCACTCGACAATATTTGTTGTTGCCAAACCAGAGGATCACCTCTATTACCTAGAGTCTTTTACAAAAAATATTATTACCGAGTACCCCTCTCGCTATATTCTGATTAAAGAGGAGGCGAATGCGGAACGGGAATTTCTGAAAGCCAAACTCACTTTTTTGGAGACCGCAAAAGGATCTAACCGTTTCTGCGAATTTATAGAAATCGAGTTTACCAAGGGGCAGAAAGAGCGTCTGGCCACCTCTTTGAGTAAATTCGCTTTACCTAAACTGGATGTGTTTTTAGTCATTTGGCAAAAAGAAAATGAGCATAAACCCTTTTTTGATGCTTTGAAAAACATTTCTACCAGGGTCATTTTTGACGCAGAGTATGCTCTGGATCCCGATTTGATTCTTAAATATATACACCAAGTACCTAGAAGGGCTTCTGTAGGTGATTTGAGCTACACGAGAGCCTTCTCTATTCGGGAAATTTTAATCAAAGAATTAACAGCTCCCCAGCTTGCTCCGGTGATCGATAACTTTCATACGCTGAAAATTCGCTATAATCCCTGCCAATACAGATGCAGCGATATCCCCATCCAATCTCTTTATTTGGCTCAATGGCTTGCTATTTGGGCCAAACTCAATCCTCTATTTAAAACCCATCACCATAATCACACCAAGATTTTTTACAATAAAGCGACAGCTATTATCGAGGAGGGTGAGCAAAATAAAGATTTAGGGGAGGGGAAAATCATGGAACTGGAGATGATTGGACCTACCCATAGCTTTCTTTTAAAACGGGACAAGACCCAGCCCGATAGAATTCTGACCTCGATCAAGGCGGGTGATAAAACCTCTGATCCGGCAAGTTTTAAAACAGACGATTTACAAATCGGCTTAAGTTTAATGCGTCAGTTACAGTACGACCAGACCAATCAGGTGCAGCTTGAAGCTTTGAAGCAGCTCTGCGATATTCCTTACAAACGGCTGATTGAGTGTGCCTCTAAAGACGAGGTTATCCTCTCTCTCAAACAAAGAATCCTGTTTGAGGGTCGAAAAGCTATTCAGGAGAGGGGTGTTTTTCGGATCGCTTTATCAGGTGGAAAAACTCCAATGGATTTGTATCGCTCCTTTAAAGCGACCGAATTAGATTGGAATCGTGTGGTGGTGTTCTTTTCAGATGAGAGACAAGTGGCTCCAGACAACCCCGATAGCAATTATAAAAATGCCATGGATGCTCTGCAACATCTCCCGTTAAAGCAAGAAAATATCCACCGTATGGTTGCTGATAGAGATCCTGATACGAACGCATATGCCTATGAAATGCTTATCAAACCCTATTTGGATGTTTGTCTTTTGGGGCTTGGTAGCGATGGTCATACTCTCTCTGTTTTTCCTAATTCCCCTGCTCTAGAGGAGAACCTGCGTTTGGTGATCACAGCCCCCGGCCTCAATTATGCGCGTATGACATTTACGATTGAAGCTTTGAAAATTTGTAAGAATAAGTTTTTTCTTGTCATTGGAGAGGACAAACGGGAAATTCTGACCAAAGTTTTATCTCAAAAATCAAAAGAGCATCCCGCATCTTTAGTTTTAGGTGCCGATTTTTATACCGACCTGAAAGGGATTGATAAAGCTTAAAAACCTCATCTCTTTTAGTCTAGTCCAACCGATCGGTACTGTCCAAAACAAGACTTTGATTGTCTAAAAAAAGGCTTCCCCCTTTTAAACCGAGGTTTCTTACAAGCCTGGTTAGTTGGAAAAAAAGGAAATTTCGTACCCCTTTTTTTGGAATCACATCGATAAAAAGATGTCCCGAAATGGAAGATGACCATGTTTGGCTATGCCCAACAAGACCAAACTCACTCAAGTACCTTTTTTCGATCAAACCCAAAAGACCTAAAAGACTCTTTTTCTCTTCTTGGGTAAAATCCTCGAATGCTCCTACATGTCTATTGGTAAAAAGGATATAGTGCCCTTCAACAAGGGGTTGAGACGGGATGCGCACCTCGACAAGGGCATTCTCTTTTTTAGATAGTCCACTGCAGATGATGCAATTTGAAGGGCTTACGTTCTCTTCATTGAAAACAAAATGGAGGATCCCTAAACCGATAAAAACTAGCCCCACTATCATGTAAATATAACGCATCGGTACTATCCCCTTAGAATTATCCTTGAAGTACCTGATTAACATTTTTTCTTAAAGATGTACACCCTCGTTTGAAAATTTCTCTACGAAAAAAGGGTGTATTGGAGCTCTTTACCCCCCTTTTTTTCAAGAGGGGTTAGGAGAGCGCAAGGCTATTTCACATAAGCTTTAATAATTTTTTGCTCTTCGATAGGGCGATCATTACGCGTTTTTGTTCTTTCGATTTTTTCTACCACATCATAACCGCTCACCACTTCTCCGAAAATAGTGTGTCTACCATTGAGCCAGCTTGTGGGTACTGTTGTGATAAAAAACTGGCTTCCGTTGGTATTTGGCCCACGGTTGGCCATAGCTAAAAGCCCTTTTTTCGAAAATAGAACCTTTGAGGTACACTCATCTTGGAATGATTTCCCAAATATAGACTCCCCTCCAGCCCCTGTTCCTGTCGGATCCCCTGATTGGATCATAAAATTTGGAATCACACGGTGAAATACAATACCGTCATAATACCCCTTTTTGACAAGCTTTTCAAAGTTTTCACACGCAGTAGGAGCAATTTCTGGTTTAAGCTCTAACTCAATATTTCCCTGATTTGTCTCTAAAACAATGATCGGTTTAGCTGTTAATGACATAAAGACTCCGCTTAATAAAATAAGATGTGACCAGATCCATTTACTAGTGTTTTTCACATGACCTCCAAATGATTTAAGTCCAAAAAAGAGGGTATTGGCCCGCTTTTTGTAAAAAGCTCCCCCATTGCGCCAAAATCTCGTATGCTAAAGTTATACTTTAGACCCCTTTCATAATTCTACTACGATTTTTCGAATACACCCGTTTTTTGACCCCTTTTTTTTCAAACGTTTAAATTATTTTAAAACGTAAAGCAAGATACCAAAAAAAATCTGATTTAAGTAGCATCATAACTATGGGAAGAATATTTATGCAGGGCCTTTTTACTTTGGCCCCGATTGCACTCACTTTAGCACTCATTATTTGGCTGTTTGACTTTGCGGAAGGGATACTAAAAAAACCTCTACAGTTTATTTTTGGGTCCGATTACTACTTTCCCGGTATGGGCGTTCTTGTGATCATCATCTCCATTTTTATCGTGGGCTTTTTAGTCAACTACTGGCTCAGCAGGTTGATTTATGAATACATGGAAAAGCTCATTTCTAAAATCCCTTTGATTAAAACCCTCTACAGCTCCTTGAAAGATCTTTTAAGCTTCTTTGGAAAAAAAGAGGAGAATATGAGCCTTGTCGTCGAGGTGCAATTTGGAGAATTCCGATTAATCGGGTTTCTAACCGATAAATCCCCTAAACAACCTATAGGATCGGATAATGAGGTGGTGGTCTATTTCCCCATGAGTTATCAGATCGGAGGATATACACTAATTTTACCTAAAGAAAAAATTCGCCCGATCAATCTAACAATCGAGCAAGCTATGAACTATATTTTGACTGCTGGGGCCTTGAATAAAAATTAAATTTTTATTAAGCTTGTTTAAAATTTTAATCGAGCATATGTCAAATCCTATTCAAATTCCTCCAAGACGAGATGACCTCCTAGACAGAGACAGTCTTAGCGATGCAAGCACAACTTCTTGCTCCCCCCCCGATCCACTCACTCCCCCCTCAAGAACCTACCAAATAGATCCTGATGGGGTAATTACAAGTGTCTTTTTAGCAAATAAGCTGGATCTGTTTTTGGTGCAATTTTGTGATCGATCCTCTGAAAGTCTCAAAAGAGCTTTAGTAAATAAACATCCAGACCCCCTTTTTGAGCTACCTGACGAGGAGATCGTCAGGATTTCCGAACCCGATTTTATCCAAACTCTTTTCAGAGCCTCTCACGGTTGGACCAGCGAACGTTTTAAATCTGTACCGGAACACTGTTCGAAGCCTATTCTCACCAGGCTGGCCCTTTACAGAATCTTCCATCCTATAGACTACTTAAGCCTGTACCACATCCATACCCCTGTACCACAAACCATTCGCGAGGTCATGAAACATAAGTTGTGGATTGACAACAGTTTCAAGTTTCGCTATCCCCCCCCGACACCCAAGGATACAAGCAAAT
>RGXB01000007.1 GCA_010029555.1 bacterium | reverse complement strand
TGCAGGTACATCGTCAAGGGATCTTTTATTCCCCCAATCCTGAAGGCGGTATTAGGGGATGTGGGGGTCATGATAAAATGTACCTCTTTGAGGATCTGATCCACTGTGTGTTTCATCATCTGGCGCACTCTTGCTGCCTGCATATAATACTCATCCATTTTACCTTGTGAAAGGACCATGGTACCAAGAAGAATCCGCTGCTTCACCTCGTGACCGAGATAGATAGAGCGCGAGGAGTCGTAGACCTCTTCCAAAGTTTTTGCCTCAGGATTCCGTTTTGAGAATGTGATTCCGTCGTAACGGGCCAAATTCGATGAGGCTTCCGCTGTCGCTAAAACATAATACACCGATACCGAGTGTTCCAAAATGGAGAGGTCAATATCTTGGATCTCGTAACCAAGCTCTTTATAGTGGGCTAGTGCATGATCAAAGTGTTGACGCACTCTTGGCTCGAGCTTTTTAAGAAACTGAAACGGAACCCCAATCTTTTTTTTAGGAGAAGAGGAATCTAACTGATTTTTGTAATTGATTTGCGCCAGCCTGAGATTGGTCGGGTCTTTTTTGCAAGGCGCGCTGATCGTTTCTAAAAGCCATGCATTGTCATAGACAGTCCTAGAAAAAGGGCCGATTTGATCTAGAGAGGAACCAAAGGCTATGAGCCCATAACGAGAAACCCTCCCATAGGTGGGCTTCATCCCGATTAGACCTGTAAAAGAGGCGGGTTGACGGATCGACCCACCAGTGTCACTACCTAAAGAGAGCGGGGCAAAGTGGGCTGCAACTGCTGCTGCTGAACCCCCTGAGGATCCCCCTGGAGTATACCCCTCTTTAAGGGGGTTTTGAGTCACTTTATACGCCGAATGCTCTGTGGAAGAGCCCATTGCGAATTCATCCAAATTCGTTTTACCGATCAACAATGCGTCCGCCTCTTCAAGAGCCTCGACCACGGTTGCTGAAAATGGGGCGACATAATCTTGCAATATTTTTGAAGCTGCTGTCGTTTTTTCCCCACGGATGTGGATATTATCCTTCACAGCGATAGGGACGCCGGCCATTTTTCCCATTGGCTCATTTCGGGCAAGCTTTTGGTCTAGGTGAACCGCTTTAGCCAAGGTTTTGTCAGAAAAAACTGCTAAAAATGACTGGATTTGATTGTCGTTTTCATCGATTGCTTGCAGGTGGGCTTTTGCAATTTCTACTGCGGTCCACTCTTTTTTTAGAAACCCTTCATGGAGCTCTTTAGCACTTTTTTTTGTCAGGTTTTGCATACAAGTTAGGCTCCTTTAATGACTGTGGGGACTCGAATGAACCCTGAGATACTGTCCTGGGTATTTTGCATTAGCTCTGTGCGCGTCATAGGAGGCTGACTTTCATCTTCAAAAAAAGGGCAGATAAGGTCTTGCTGCACCGAAAAGCAGGGTTCAACCCCTTTGGTATCCACCTGCTGCAGCTGGTCGATGTGCTTCAAAATTTTTTCAAGGTTTTCCTCAAGACGGTGAATCTCGTCTTTTTTTAAACTAATGCGTGCAAGCTTGGAAAGCCTCTCAACAAACGCGGCATCGACATGACTCATGCAGAAGAGCTCCGGATTTAAATTATTCCCTGCATTTTAACAAAACGGGCCCTAGGCTGTCAACGCAGAAGAAAAAACCTTTGCCTGAGCCGGTTGAATCCAAAAAAAGGGGGTTAGAAAAAAAAGTTTTTCTCTAAGAAAAAATTTAAAACACCGTATTTGGGCTAATTGAATCGTATTTTTATCAATATTTTTTACATTTTTTCTTTGTTGCAAAAAATTTCTATTTTTAGTGATATTTAGCTCTCTATGAAGACATTAAGTTTTAAAACCCCGGTGCCGTTTCCGGTTAAAGAGGTGCAAAAGCGCCACCTGGATCCCGAGGCTGTCTTTCGCTGGGTTATGCTTAATGATCGTCTCACAGTGACCGAACTTCTTCCTGCCCAAAACGGGCAAAGACTTATCCGTTTTCGACTCAAACACCTTATCCGCTCCCTTGTTGCAGATATGAAAGTCCATTTTGATCCGGCAAACTTGTTTAGAATCAAACAGGATAAAGGGGTTTTTAAACATTTTGAATACTACGTCAATTGCCAGAAAGAGGGGGGGGGGACCCTTATTTTTGACGAGATTCAGTTTGAACTCCACCACAAATGGTTTTTCTATAAAAGCAGAGTCAAACGGGTACAAGAGGTTCTTAAGTCTATTTTTGAGGACAAAAATACGATTATTCGCCAAGAGCTTGAGCTTTTGAAGCGTTATCCTGCCAATTACCCCCTTAAAATTCTCCTTTTGGGGTCTCATGGCTTTATCGGACATGCACTTGACCTTATGCTGACCTCTTTTGGTCATCAAATTTTTAGAGCTGTGCGCTCGAAGTCCCTTTTAGGGGCAAGTCAAACTATCCTTTTCAACGACGAAAGCGGGGAAGCAAATAGGGATCAATTTGAGGGCTTTGATGCTTATATCAATCTGGCAGGGGCAAATATCGCCGATAAAAGATGGAGCGAGCAACGCAAAACCCTTCTTTACCAAAGCCGGGTACAATTTACGCAAAAACTGACTAAGCTAATTCTAAATCTGGATAAACCCCCAAAAACTCTAATCTCCACCTCTGCAGTTGGGTTTTATGGGGCTGAAGCTGTAAACTGCAAAGAGGACTCTTCGAAAGGAGAAGGATTTTTATCAGACCTTTGTAGCGATTGGGAGCGGGCGGCTACGCTTGTCAACCATCGCAACTGCCGTCTAGTTCTCTTGAGATTTGGCATCGTTTTAGGGCAGGGGGGGGGAATGTTGGATCAGTTTCGCAAACTAGCACGCCTGTGTCTTTTGGGTCCTATCGGAACAGGACAGCAAAAACTTGCCTGGGTTGCACATCGGGATGTCTTGGGCTCAATCTACCATTTTTTAATGACAACCCCCCTTTCAGGAACCTACAATCTTGTAGCAAATGACCATCCTAGCCAAAAAGAGCTCGCGCTTTTAGTGGTGAAATCAATATATGGTCCTAAATGGAACATCCTCTCTTTGCCTTTACCGAAATGGGTAGTAGAAACCCTTTTTGGGAAGGGGATGGCAAGGGAGCTGTTTTTTGCCTCGCAACAGGTAGAAAATAAAAAACTTCTCGATTCAGGTTACAGGCTCTTTTATCCAGAAATCACAAGTCTTGTGCGCCCACGGTCATTTTAGACCTATCTAAATAATAGTTAAATCCTTAAAAAAAAATATAAAATCTACTTGTTATTTTCTTTTTCAATAATGTATAGAGAAATTATAAAGGTTATTATTTTTTCTTTTAAGGGCTGTTATGAGCAATTTTCCATCATTCAAAGAGCTGCTACAAATTGTAGTCAAACCTAGAGAGGTGATCCGTAAAATTGTGCAAACGGATGCTCGAAAGCACTTTATCCTCATCGCGTTTATTTTAGGTCTCTTAGGTATGTTAGATCTATCTGCTATGAGCGATTTGGGAGATAAATATGATATTTGGACCATTGTTGGCTTCAGTCTCATTTTTGCTCTCCCTTACGGATATGCATTTTTGTCTATCTTTAGTGTTGTTATCTATTGGATCAGTAAGCTTTTCAAGGGAAAGGCTAACTACTATGAGACAAGAGCCTCCATCAGCTGGGCATTTTTTCCAAGATTTCTCAATATAATTTTCTGGGCGATCAACATAGGCATTTTAGGAGTTGCTGCCTTTTATCTTCAGGATCCGGTGACTATGGCGGGACCTGTTTTTTACACTTACCAAGTAACAACGTTTCTTATGGCGTTAATCGTCGTCTGGACGTGGGTAAGTTCATTACAAACATTAAGTGAAGTGAACGGGTATACCGCGTGGGTTTCCCTTGTCGTTGTCGTGTTATCTACATTTGTCCTCTTGGGCTTTTGGATACTTCTTTCGATGTTCGCAAATATATTCTCAGCGTAAGGGCAAGAAAGATTGTGTCATTATTAACCCAAATAGCACTGTTCGTCACCTGCTTGAGTGCAACTTTAGCTCCCGTAGCTCAAGCCCCGGCAGAGGCTTTGAAAACAAACGAGCTAAGCCAATGGAAAACGATTCGCTCAAAGCGATGCAGTCTAAAGATGCCTGCAGTTCCCTATGCCAGCTCGCATACGAACCAGGTGCGTGGCGAACAATTCAACTACGATGTCCTTGTGGCACCCGTTGATAATAAAGCGGTATATATTCTGTTAGTAGCCGAATATCCCAAACCAATCGCACAAAGCAACCAACAAACAAGTTTAGAGCAATTTTTGACTTGGATCACTAGCCAAAACCCCGAAAACCGTTTGGATCAAGCTACACTGATTCGACACCAGGGTCATCAAGGGGTCGATTTTGTGATTCGCAATGGAAGCATCTATTTTTCCGGTCGATTAGTGATTGCCGATTCACGTGTCTATTTAATGGCTGTCGAGTGCGAAGAGGTTCAGGTGAAAAATCTCCCGGTAAGCGCTTACGTTGAGTCTTTAGAATTGTTTTGAAAAAAAGCTTAAAGCCTTACTCCTGAGCAAGGGCCGATCCGGAGCAGATCGGCCCTATTATTTTTCATCCCTTCAAAAGAAATTCGGTAAATATGGGCATGTGGTCAGAGGGGAATTCACCGTCGACTTTCCCCTTTTCGACTCCAAAAAAGAGGGGTTGAATATTTTCAGCGCCATAAAAACGGTCTAAGTATATCCCAAATACACCCTCGCCTAAAAAGGGGGTAGTGTCATTTGGTGAGGAGTTTGTATACGTTCCGAAAGGGCCAAATAGTCCGAAAAGGACCCCCTCTTTTAGGTCAAAAAGTCCGCTTTGTACAAGTTTTTGATGACAAAGATTCCCATCCCAAAATGGGAGATTTTTATGGGTAACGTAGGGGTCAAATGCATTCATGTCTCCCCCTACTACAAAATTTTTGGGAGAATTGAGCCTTTTATAGGTTACTACTATGCGGTCAATAGTACTCTGCCTTTTCTCAATATCTTGAAACTCCGTATGGACGTTCATCAGGTGAAGCTCTTTCAAGGTCTTTTTGTCTTTAATTGACACATAGCGGACCCTCTCGGAACCATCCGCACAGAGGTTAAAGGTATCTAACAACTCGAATCGACTCTTACGCAATAATACAGGGAGGTTTTCAAAATAGGCATTTGTCCCGGCTACAATTAGGTAATCTTTAGAAAAATGTTCCCAAATCCAATTTTTTTGTTTTCTTGAGCACTCCTGAAACAGGTAAATATCCCCATCCATGTGCTCAATAAGCTCTTTTACACCCTTTTTTCTTAAATCCCATCTATGCTCAAGCGGGTGTTGTCGGTCAAAATGGGAATGTAAAATGTTGTAGCTAACAAGGCGGATTTTTTCATCCGATTGGTATAACTCTTGTACACTCTCCTGGTGACCTTTAGGGAATTTTTTTTTAAAATCCTGAATTTGTGAAAAAATCGTCTGGACCTCTGTGGAGGTCGAATCGGTGACTGATGCAGCTAAAAGGCCTGCAATACAACAGCTAATTAAAAAATGCATAATGGATATATTTTTAATTTAAGTTTCAATTAGAGACAATAAATTTATTAAATACACCGCTAATTTTACAGTTTGTTTTCAATAATTTTCGCCAGCAAGCTTTTGAACCAAATCCCGTGTGATCAACGGCTCAAGTCCTAATTCCTTTGCCTCAACTCTGATTTTTTCTAAAAAAACGGGCTCGATACAATGCTGCAACACGTAGGCCCAGAATGCTTTTTTACACCCTTTATCCCCTTTTGTTTGTAATTTTGAAGATTCTAAAACCGACTCAAACCTTTCCTGGCGAAGCATCTGGTAAAAAGACTTCAGCTTCTCAAAATTCTCAAGGCGCTGAAGAGTCATGGACTCCTCTTTTTTCAAGGCTTTTAGCTCTTCTTGCTTTCTCTCGATTAAGGGGGAAGATGTGCGCTGGTTTGCAACCAGATCTACAGAAAGCATGCTGAGAATTTCTCGCTCTAAAGAGAGGATTTTATTTTGTCGATCGGTGATGGTAAATGTTTGGCTATGGTTGATACAGCGCTTCAGAAGGTTCAATCCGGCTTGAGGTTGTGGTAGATCCTCCTCATTTTGTCCGGTCGATAAACTGAGAATAAGATCGATAGTCCCCTCTTCCATGATGGGGCGGGAAGGGTGTTTTAAAGCGAATTGAGACAAGATCAGTTTTGTTTCACTTTCTGTCGATCCCTTGAGCCGTATCGGCTGAAATCGGAGGCTGAAGGCTCTATTTTTTTCCACGTATTCCGCATATTCCCTATCGGTGGTGATCCCAATCACATGTGGAAGCTCTCCTCCCTCATCCAACATGGTCTTTAACACATCGGCAAGCTTTTCCTCCCCTTTGGCGACCATGTGTATCTCGTCCAAAACGAGAATGATATTGTCTCTGTGGCGCCCCATCCTCTCGCTAAGCGCTTTCAAAGGATGGACACTGGCCCAGCTTGGCTGCTTCTCAACTAAAACGGAGCTATTGACATAAAAAACCTTCATACCTTTGAGCTCCGGAATTTTCCCCTCGCCGACCGCTTTTGCAAAAGCTCTTACGGTGTGTGTCTTTCCCACTCTTGAAGGGCCTACCAGAATCGGATGCTTTCCAATTTTTAGAATATTTCCAATGGTCTGAATCACCTCTAATCGTCCAAAGTATTCCTTATTTCCGTTCATCTCATCAGCCGATAAATTTTCACATTTCGGTAAAAATGCAGGAATCGGCTCCAGCTTATCCCAAATCAGACTCAACAAAATAAAAAATGCACTAAACATAGTGTATCCAATTTTGTACGGAGCGCTCAGTATCTCGGAAAAAGTAGCCCTCAGCATCGATATCGTATGGACTTTTTGACCTGCGCTCCATTCATGCTTCGGTGGATCAAATAAATCTTTTATCCCAAAAGCTTGCACCATATTGTCCATTTGCAAGACGATGCCGGCTAATAGGTCTTTGGTTTTTGCTTTCAGTGAAGAGGAGGGGGGCAAAAGTGCTTGTTGGAAAATACTGGCAAATTGCAACTCTTTTTCAATGAAATATTTTGCCTCCTCTACAGAGATATTTGTTTTGGTTTTTTCAACCAATTTCTCAAGGGATTTTAAAAACTTTTCAGGATTTTCTATCGCCTCTTTTTCAAAATTTTTTGTGTAGTTTTGCTCAATAAGCTCTTGCGTTTTTTCTATAGAAGCAAGCCCCTCAAGCCTTGTACCCTGAGATTGAGAAAATTCGGAAGGATAAAAAAGATTTGACCCGTTCATTTTCAAAAACTCCCATTAAAAAAGTAAAATAAGTTAGAATTTTAACAGGTCTTTTATTTTAATTAACCCCCTTTTTCAATCCATAATCGACAAATCTTTTATTTATAGTGCCATTAGAGGAAATAATTGTATTGAATACACCTCTAAATCTTATTAGAGGTGGTATATATTTTTTATCCTAAAAGGTGTATGTAAGACCTATATCGCCCATATTTACAAACATATTTCCGAATTTGACCGTCCACGAACTTGTCTGTGGATGGTTTGGATAGTTTGTGGAACCAAAGGTGAATTTAGCGGGTGTTAAATATAAAAATCGGTATTCACCGGTAAGTTTTAATTGGTCAAGAAGATCAAAGGAAAGTCCAAGTTTACCTTGAGCTGCAAATGTCCAAGCTGAGGCTGTCGGTTTTGTATTGAAATGGTTAATTCCCGGTTCCTCAGGCGCTATTTGATAAGAAGTAGCGCTGTAGGAGGTGAGAACACTAGTACCAGCAGCAGCTCCCAAAAAAAGGCTGAGGCCGAGATCTCCATTTTTGGGAAAATTGCACACAAAACTACCTAAAAGGGTGCCCCCATTTATTGGATATGTTGAGATAAATGTCGCGTAACCTGTATTTAAGTAGCGGCTGATTTTGGTTCCTAGGTAGTACCCCTCAAATTCGGCCGCAAGCCTTACATTCAATAAAGAATTTCGTTTTGAGCTTTGGCTTTCCCATTCGGGCCATAGGTATCCAAGCTTTACTCCTACCATACCCACACCTGCAGTCTTTCCCCCTCCATAGGCAGAAACATGGATAGCGCCCCCCTGGCTTGGAGGACTATACTTAGTCGTTGACTGCGTGAAGTTACTAACGCTAAAACCTCCGCCCCCGCCAAAAGCACCTGCGTAAAAGGCGCCTGTATTTTCCGTTTGCTTTTGTGAGGAAGATCCACTTATAGAGGATGGATCCTCTTTTGCTCCATTTAATCCAATCGTTAGAAAACATAACGTAGCAAATGGAAATATCCCTTTAATTATCATCTTTTTTGACATCCTTAGCTTCTTGTTTATCTATTATAATATTTTTTAATTCAGGATTTAAGGGAAGTTAAAAGGGAGCAAATTTTTAAAATCGATTGGCAAAAAAAAATTTTTTTTTAAAAATACCCCAAAATTTAATTCTTAATTTGCCTCTATGAGATTTTGCTTTCTTTTCTTTTTTTTCTCTATTTTTGGAGCTAGTGTTGTGATCGACCCTATTCACCACTCATTACATCTTTCTGGGAGCATCCCTTTGACTAAGGGGGTAGAGCCTATAGTTTTCTATTACACTTTAGAGGGCGCCAATCCCCACCTAAAGCTCGAGATCAATGCAAATCTTACGGAGGTCCGTTTTCGAGATAGCTCTGGCGGCAGTTGGAAATTTAGCCGCAAGCACAAAAAAAACACTTTTTTATTGGACCCCAAAATAGGGCAAAGCTTATCGAATCTAGGGACAAATTTTACCTCTTTTACCCATCCAATGTGTATTTTTATCGAAGCTCATAGGCATAGCGAAGTACAGGTTCAACTCCCTAACGGCATCAAGAGGTCATATACTTTAGAAAAGCAGCTTGGGGAGGCATTCTTCAATAAAAACCGCTTTTACCAACTTTATTTAAGAGAAGAAATCCTCTCATCAAAGATGGTTTTGAAGTACGAGTATGAAGGGGGGGAGTTAAGTAAAATCTCCCTTTTTTCCCCCGGAGGGGATCATCTTATCGATACAGTGCAATTTCACCATAAGGATAATGCATTGATTGCACACTGCTACGGCAAAGAGGTTCTTCTATACCAGCAGACCGCCTCGGGGTACACCCTTTTTCAAAATGGTCTTTTTCTAGAAAAATTCAGTCGACCCTACGAGGGGATTAGGGGAACTTACGAGACAGCAAAAGGGGATTACCATGAGTTTACTTTAGAAAACGGCTTCATCACTGAAGCCTATTTAAGAGACGAGCATAAAAACCTTTTTATCTCTAAAATCTACAAAAAAGATGTGTTTGAAAATACCCACCTGGTGTTTGACAGTACAGGGCCTATTCAAGTGTTGGAGCACGACGGTTCGAGAGTTTTAAAAGAGGGTCAGTTAGATAAAAAAAATTTTTTACTTATCGAGCAAGAGGTTGAGGAAAAAAGGGGAGTATTCTCCTCAGCAAAGGAGCTTTTTTTAGAAAGGGTCCAAAAAAACGCCAACCTATACCAGATTTTTTTTCATCATCCTACAAAACCGCTGCTAGAGACGAAACTTCTCTTTTGTAAGGGAGTTCTTATTGAGGCTCAGACTTTCACATATAAGGATTTTGATCTTATCGAATCGTGCCTTTATCAAGATGCTAATAAAGATAGTTCTACCGCCTTAGACTACGACGAAAAAAGTGGAAGAATACTTCAAGGGACTTTAGTCCAAAAGATCCATAACAAATTTTGTGAAGTCGACGGGGTAAAAAAAATCCAAAAAAGGGAGCTCTCTAACGGAATTCGTGAGGAGTACTTTTTTGATTCTATCGGTCGCGAGATCGAAATGCATCTCTACATAAACAACCAATTTTTGAAAAAAGAGCAGCTTGTTTATGACTTTTGTCACAGAGTAATCGAACGCTCTGAGGAGTATGAGGGTTCGACTTGCAAAAAAACTAGCTATTATCGCTACAACGAAATAGGGCTAGTGGAGCAAAAAGTCCTAAAAACCCCAACTAGAACGCTCAATTCCACCCTGTATTTCTACAACCACATCTACGAACTTGTAGAGGAGTGGTCCCTTAACGGATCGGATGAGATTCAAAATAAGACCTATAGTACCTACGATCCCCACTCCAGGCGCCTAAAACAAATAAATGCATTCGGTGAAGGTGTCGAATATACCTATAACACTGATGGGCAAATAGCCTCTCAATTGGATCTTTTGACCGGATGCAAAACGACCTTTAGCTACGATTGCAGGGGGCTACTTATTGAGACTGCGACCCCGAGAGGATCCGAAAAAATTCTCTATGATCGCCACAAAAGACCCATTGAATGCCACGATATCCGTGGCGGCGTGAGAAAACAGCGATGGAATAGTCAAGGGAAAATCGTCGAAGTATCCCTTAGCAAAAGTCCCAATACCGTGCAAACAATACGCTATAAATATGATGCTTTAGGGAACCTTCAAGAGGAGATAGATCCTTTGGGAAATCGGATACGGTATCGAAATGATTTTAAAGGGAATAAAAAATGGATAAAAATGGAGGGTTACGAAGCAAGATTTTCTTACGATCATTTCGGTTTGATGACTGAAAAGCAAATACAGGATAAAAAAATCCAAGAAGATTTCCATGATCCCCTTGGTAGGGTGGTCAAAACGGTACTTGAGGGGAAGGAGACTTTTTTTACCTACAATGGCTTTGATATAGTGGAAGAAAACCGTTTTGATGGCACAAAAATTTGTTATATTTATGACGATGCTGGTTTACCGGTAGAGGAGATCATCGAAAAGGGGGGGGCAAGGGTAACAAAAAAAACCACCTATGACGCTAACCAAAATCCGATAATGATCGAATTTGTCGAAAAAGGGCAGATTATCCACCGCAGTTTTGATAAAAAAAACCGTTTGCTTGAGGAGCGTATTGAGGATCAAGAGCAACGCATTTTCAGCTACAAAAAACATTCTTATGATTCCTTAGGAGCCTTAACAGAGGTAAGCCTTTTGATAGATGGAAAGTGGTCAAGTACAAAAAAAGAGTTTGATATTTGGGGGAGACAGACCGCTTTTATCGATCCCTTGGGGAATAAGACCCTTTTTCTTTACGAGGATTGCATCTCCCTTGATGGGATAAAATTAGAAAAAAGGACCAAAATTCTTCCTAACCAAACCAAAGAGGTCCACTTCATCGACCCTTTCCATGAACTTGTCTCCTTTTGTCTGTATGATCCAAGTGGTACACTGATAAAAAAAGAGAACTACAAAAAAGACCTTAAGGGGAACCTTGTAGAACAGGAGCTCATATACCAAACGTTAGAGGGGGAAAAAAGCCAGTTGCTGACATATACCTACGACAGCACCTCAAAACTTTTAGAAAAGGTGGTCGATGCCAAGTCGCTCAAACCCCAAATTTTCCAATATACCTACGATGTAAGAGGGAGAGTAAGCTCGTTTAAAAAACCCTCGGGCACCACACTTTTTACTACCTATACCGATTTTAACGAGATTGAGAGGGTTTTTTCCTCTGATGGGTCAGTCGACTACAGGTACTTTTATGATGGTATGGAAAACCTTACGGAAGTAAGAAATTCTCTCACGGGGCAATCGACTCTCTATACGTATAATGCCATCGGCCTCGTAGTGGCTGAAGAGCTAGAAACCGGTCAATTAACACGAATTGAGTATGACTCCAACCTGGAAATTAGCGCTTTTCATTTTTTGGATGCTGGCTCCCTTTATTTTACCTCAGGCTCTTTTGGGGTTAAATCCCTTACCCGAGAAACACCGAAAAACGGGCAAATAGAGTTTTTTTTCGATAAAACACAGGGGGGTGATGCACTAAAAAAAATAGATCTCCCTTTCGGTCTTGGGGCTGTGCAGTTTTTTTATGATCTTGATGGTAGGCTCCAAAAAAAGGTCGATTTCAGCGGAAGCGATAGGATCGAAAAAAAGAACTGTTTTGGGTCTGCTTTGAAAAGGGGGTGTATCGATCCGTTTAAAACCTATACCCAGTACTACAGTTACAATAGTATCGATGAACTTGAAAAATTTTCTGATGAACCCCTCGACATACTTTATAACGGGGCTGGAGTACCTGAGTTTTTTGGGGAATCAAAAGTCTACAGTGACTCAAAATTCCAAATAAGAAACGGTAAAGGCTCCTTTTTTAACTACGATCCTCAAGGGAATCTTTTTTTTCAAAAAGACCAACAGGGCTCTAAAGAGTTTCGCTATGATGCCCTAGATCGTTTAGTTGAGATCGATTCCAAAGGGGAAAAAATCGTTTTTTCTTATGATTTCAAGCATCGGCTGATCCAGAAAAAAATCCTTACAAAAGGAAAAGAGGAGACAATCGATTACCTTTACCAAAATCTTCAGGAGGTGGGGGCTATCCGAAAAGAAAATAAAGAGCTTTTGGAGTTTAGAACACTTTACCCTCAAAACGGACAAAAAGGAGCCTATACCCTGATGGTAGAGTGTACCGACAAATTTTGCGTGTCTTGCCATGATATTTTTCAAAACCTTGTAGGACTTTTTAATCCTAAAAGCGGTAAATGGGAGCACTTTTCCCGTTTTTCCCCTTTTGGGAAAAAAACTGCAGTGATTCAAAATATTCAATCCCCCTGGTCTTACAAACAGGCAAGATATATCCCCGAAGCGGATCTTTTTGTATTTGGTATGCGTTATTACGATCCAAACATGCATCAATTTATTTCAAAAGACCCCCTTGGGGAAACATTTGGGCACTATGGACATCGCTTTTGCAACAATAACCCTTTAAAGTTCATAGACCCCTCCGGCATGGCGCCTATCGACTCAATCGATGTAGATCTATCAGGGTTAATCCAAAGCTTTTTAAACCATCTCTATGAGGGAAAACAGCTTACTTGGGATAGTCTTATGAGTCATTCCAGGGGGGAGGTTTTATTCCCTCTTGAGGAATTTTCAAAAACTCTATATGCCACGGGCTCTTATCTCGCCAAAACCTTTTGGCAACTCTTAGAAAAAGGGCGGACCAACATTGATAAAAGAGCCCAAAAAGCTTTTCGAGAAAACCAAAAAGCGCCCTATGAAAAAAAACTCACGGCGCCCCTTTTTCAAGACGGGTGGCACCCTTTAGTGCATAGAATCTTTCCCGATGGGTTTTTCATCCCTCCAATCAATGGCCAAACCTACGATCTATTTACGAATGGGGTCGGAAATTCCCTTTTAGAAGCCAAAGAGTCGGCTAAAACGGTGGCCAATCATCTCCAAAAAGAGGTTTTTTTAGTCTATAATACCTCTATCTCTTTATTTCATGATGTCTACCGAGCTGCAAAAAACAAGATTTCACGGGCTAAGGGGGATGTGGTGCATCTTCTAGAGAAAATAGCCCATAGCATTTTAGAAGATCCGGCTAGAAATCTGCGCATTTGGGCTCATAGCGAGGGGGCTCTGAATACCGCCCTTGCCTTAGAACAGTTTCCGGAGGAAAAAAAAGAGCGACTGATCGTCCACACTTTTGGTGCAGCAGAACTCATCCCTAAATGTTTTGGGGGAAAGGTGATCAACTTTGTATCAGACAAGGATGCGGTTAGTATGGGAGCCAACATGCATATACTGATGAACCACAGCCGGGAAAAAACCACGATCTCTTTTACTCAGCCTATCAAAGGGATCACAGTTCCGGTCCATGAAATCCAAAATAGCCGCTCCGGACACTGTTATAACATTGTTTTTTTACGTTCAAAAAGCACCATCGATCATTTCTTTAAAGGGGAATCGTACCAGTGGGCACTCCAACTTGCTCAAGGGTATGATAAGGCGGCCTAAAACATTCACATAAAGGGAGATACCGTCAAAAGCATCCATGCCATCTTTAGATGCATCCTCTATTTTGGTGAGCCGAGTCGATGGTACTCAAGATAAATCAACCGCCTTCATCCTATCGAGACCCTCTTTGATATCTTCATCAGGACAGGCGAAGGTAATTCGAACATATCCTTCACCTTCTGTTCCAAACGCAGTACCTGCAACAACAGCTACGTTTGCTCTCTCTAAGAGTCTGTCGGTAAATTCTTGTGAGTTTAAGCCTGTGCCTGTGATATCGGCTAGTACATAAAATGTTCCATCGGGGTAGTCACATTTCACCCCTTTAATTTGGTTTAAACCTTTTACCATCATATTTCTTTTCTTGAGTAAAAGCTCTTTTTTATGAAGCACCCAGTCTTGGGGACCTGTCAAGGCCGCATAAGCTGCTTTTTGTATAAATTCCGCAACATTTGTGATAGAGTCTTGAAGAAAAATATTTAGCTTCTCAATCACGGGAGCTGGTGCTACAGTCCACCCAATTCGCCAGCCGGTCATTGCCCAGGTTTTAGAGAATGTATCAATAATTATTGTTCTCTCCCGCATTCCTGGAAGCATTGAAATACTCTTATGGGGCTTACCATAGGTAATTTCAGAAAATATTTCATCTGAGATAACCATAACATGCGGATGTCTCTCTAGCATTTCAGCAATTTCTTCAAGATTGTTGACCAATTGTCCATTAGGTCGTTGAGGAGTGTTGATTATGATCAATTTTGTTCTTGGTGTGATGAGTTGCTCTAGTTTTTTAATATCTAATTGCCAATCCCCCTTTGTTAATGGGGCGTGTTTTATGACTGCTTTAGAAAATTTTGCCCATACCTCATCAGGTGGATACCCTGGATTCGGAAATATTACCTCATCTCCATCATCAAGAAAGGTAAGAAGATTCATAGTCAGTGAGTGTTTAGCACCTGCTGTTACAATAACTTCTTCGGGGGAGGTAGGTCTGTTTCTTTCTTTTGTATATTTGTCTGCGATAGCTTGTCTTAGTTCATCGATTCCGGAACCTGGATTATATCTGACACAACCGTCTTTAATTGCTTTTATTGTTTCTTTTAGTAGGTGTTCGGGAGTATCAAAATCTGGCCCTTGATAGTCTCCCTTCTCAAAATGTATAATTCGTTTTCCGGTGCGTTTTTCTTTTTCCTTCGCAATTCTCATGCTTGCCCATTGTGTGGGCAAAACGAAATGGTCAGTTCTAGAGCTAAAGTGAAAGGATCCATGGGGTTTATTCTCTTTCATAACACTCTCCTTAAAAATCCCAAAAGGCAAAGTTTAAAGAAAACAGGAACATGTGCTGGTTATTGCGCAGCGTATGAGACCATACGGTATCAGTCCCTAAATCGCGCAAATTCACCGTAAGATCCCCATACCAGTTGTAGGAGTACTGCATATCAAAAATCAACCAATCCCATTGGATAGGGAAACGGGCGCCAGCACCCACTTTTGGCCCTGCGTGAATCTGATTAAAATAAAGGCTGGATTGCGGTTGGATCCCCCTTGAATAGGAGAGAGCAGAATCGTTTTCTAGACCTAAAGTCCAGCGGCCTGCCGAAAAGCCCGCCAAGCCGTAAATTGCAGCTTCGTCAGCAAAAAAACCTAGTTTTACCAGAGCACCTCCTATGAGAGAGTTTTTAGCCTTGATTACGTGATTCGGAATACCGATCGAACTTGTCAGTAATCCTATCATTTGATCTAAGGTGTCATAGGCTATATTCCCTTCGATCGCAGCGTACCCCACCCCAAATCGGGCATCGATTCCCAAGCTTCCCCCTATGATTCCCGAGGTGCTTCCGGCATCAAATGCTACTGTGTTCACACCTTGCTGAGCAGTATATCTTCCGTCAAAAGCGGCAGGCCCACCCAGGATACCGATATAAACTGTTCCCCCTTTTTCTACCTGTTCCTCATAATTTCCGCTCAAAACACCCCAAACTGGAAAAACAAAAGTGGACAAACATCCCCAAAAAACAGGTTTGAAAAAAAGTTTCATGAATATACCGATTAATCTATTTTCAAAAAAGTATAAACCTTTTCAAAATTTTTGACTAGAATTGCGCTATAACGCTCCCTGAAGTTGTCTTGAACATTACAGGATTCTTTTTATTGAGAAAAAAAGGGGGTAGTTCAAACAAAAATATCCCAATTTTTTATTGACATATTGCATTTTTTTTAATTTTATAAGTTTATGAAATGGATCAAGACAATAATAACTTCTCTTACATTAGTGTTTATTTTGGGAACCTACGCTATAGCGCACTATTTTTTTAAGAAGCGCGAAATAGAATCTTATGAGGCTTTCTATCAAAAAGAGGAAAAAACCGCACGAGAAATCATCGGCTCCACTTTTGATTCGAACACTATTGAGCCAAATTTGAATCAGGAAAGAATTAAGGTTTTGGTTGTAGAGGGGGGAGGGGCTAAAGGACTTTATGCTCTAAGAATTCTTAATTATCTAGAAAAAAGGACAGGTAAACCCATTTCAGAACTTTATGATGTCATGGGGGGAACCTCGATCGGGTCATTACTGGTTAGCCTTTTATCCACCCCCAAAGATGGGAAACCTAAGTTCACAGCAAGGGAAATCCTGGATGTTTTTTCTAAAGTAGCAAACACCACATTAGACCCAAGCTTAGGTCGAAAAATTTTAACCGGTTTTGGTGTTTTATCCCCCATATTGAATAACCAGAAATACATCCAAAAGCTCGAAGAGGTCTACGGTCATATCCGTCTAAGCGAAACTTTAAATCATTTAATCCTTTATGGCTTTAACTACAATTCTAATCAATTAATCGCTTTTGATAACAGGGGATCGCCTCTTAAATACGCAGATCCGCTCCTTTATCAGCTTATTGGAGGGACCACCTCCCCTTGGGGTTTTGCTCCGCCAAATAGATTGATTTTTAATTATGAGCATAATCCACAATTTGTTGGCGATGCCGCGCTTGTACTTAACAGCCCCCTTTTTGCGATTATTTTGGAGGTCTCAAAAATCTATCCAAATAAAAAACTTTTAATTACCCATATCACCCTAAGTCCTAAAGAGCTGGAATACACTACCGATTTCAATTATTTTGAAGGGAGTGCCATAGCTCTTAAATACCTTCGAACGTTCATTGGTGAAGCAAGAAATCAGTTGATTCGTCATTGGATAGATATTTTATCAAAAACAACTATCTATAAGTTTGACAACCTTCTTGAAGTAGGAATCAACCAAAATAACGAATGGAGCAATATCGACTCTCTTGATTTCTCGGAAAGAAATCTTAAAAAAATCGACAAATTTGCAAGACATATCCTTAATGTGAACAAAGAGGCTTTGGATGCTGTAGCGTCGGAGCTTTTGAAAGACTAATGATCACCTTTAAGCGATTAGTTAGCATGTTTTGCAAAAAAAGGTAAATTTTTTGATGGAAATTCGCAAAACTTTCAAAGTATATATTTTTTTACTAGTTTTAACAGGTGCATTGGCCGGTTGCTTTACACTAGCCCATCAGATTTTTAAGAGTAAAGAAATAGCCTCTTACGAAAACTTTTACAAAAATGAAGAGAAAATAGCGCTCGATGTTTTAAAACCCATTTGGGATGAACCTAATCCGGAGGTAAATCTTAATAAGGAAAGGATAAATGTTTTAGTTATTGAAGGGGGAGCAGCAAAAGGTTTATACGCTGTAAGAATTCTTGATTATTTAGAAAAAAAAACAGGTAAACCAATATCTGAGCTTTATGATGTCATGGGGGGAACTTCGATTGGTTCTTTTATAGTAAGCGCTCTATCTACTGAGGAAAAAGGCAAACCAAAATACTCAGCAGAATATTTTATTAAAATTTTTCCAAAACTCGCTCAGAAAGCTTTATATCCTTCTTGGAAACAAGTACTCTTATCTGGTTTTGGCCTTTTTTCACCATTGATTAACACCCAAGAATATATCGACTTACTCCGATCCATCTATGGGGATATCCCTACGAGCAAAACACTCAATCATTTAGTTCTTTATGGTTTAAACTTTAGCACATCAAAAATTCAGGTATTCCACAGCCGAGGAAATAGTTTAGAAACAGCCGATCCGCTTCTCTATCAGCTTATTGGAGGGACGATCTCTTTTTTTGGCCTTTTTCCTCCGAATAAAGTTTTGCTAAGTCCTCTCTATTCGCCCCAGTTTATTGGCGATGCTGCTTTGGTTCTCAATAATCCTGTTGAAACAGTAATGATGGATCTTTTAAAAATGTATCCGGATAAAAAGTTTTTGGTTACCTATATTGTCATAGCACCTAAACAAATGCCAGATACTGTTAACTTTCCCTACTATTCTGGCCATTTTGAGGCTGAGAGACTTTATATGGGGCCGCTAATAGGAACAGCACAAAATCAGCTAATTCGAAAGTCCATGCAAAGTCTATCCAGTATCTACAAGTTTGATTTATTATTTGAAATCGGTTTAAAACAAAATGTTGAGTGGGTGCAGCTCGATCCTTTTGATTTTTCAGACAAAAATATAGAGAAAATTAACGATTTTTCTAAGCTTATTTTACATGAAAATAAAGAAGCTTTGGACTCACTCGCTATTGAGCTGCTTAAACAGTGATTTTGAAGTTTGAAAATTTTGATTTGACAGTTTAAATTTTATCTGTTTTACCACTAAATATGAGCTATCTAATAACATATGATCTACGAACTTATACCTATTAGGGCGAAAAAATTATGACCATTTATCAGTTTTTAAAAGTAAAAATTTTAGTTTTTCTCTTTATAGGGCTTATTATTGGTTCTTATGTTTTATCGCACCGGATCTATCAAAACAAAGAAATATCCTCTTATGAAACCTTTTACAAAAACGAAGAAAAAATAGCGCTTGATATTTTGAAACCCCTTTGGAGTGAACCTAATCCAGAGGTAAACCTGAACCAGGAGAGGATAAAAGTTTTAGTTATCGAGGGGGGAGGGGCAAAAGGTCTTTACGCGCTCAGAGTTCTTGATTACCTAGAAAAGAAAACAGGCAAACCAATTTCCGAGCTCTACGATGTGATGGGGGGAACTTCGATTGGTTCTATGATAGTCAGTCTTTTATCTGTTGGAGAAAAAGGTAAACCAAAATACTCCGCAGAAGATCTTGTTACTATTTTTCCAAGCCTTGCTCAAAAAACTCTAGAACCCGACTGGATGCAAAATTTTTTAAGTGGTTATGGCCTTTTCTCTCCAAAAATAAACAATCAAAAGTTTATCAAGTCACTCCAATCGTATTATGGGGATACCCCGTTAAGCAAAACACTCAATCATTTGGTGCTATTTGGATACAACTTTAGCACTACAACAATCGATGCATTTCATAGCAGGGGAAATAAACTAGAATCGGCCGATCCGCTACTTTATCAACTTGTTGGTGGGGCAACCTCTTTTTTTGGAGTATCTCCACCAAATAAAATTCTTTTAAGCCCTCTCTATTCCCCTCAATTTATCGGTGACGCTGCGCTCGTACTCAATAATCCCCTTGGACCTTTGATGATTGAGCTAGTAAAAATGTATCCAAATAAAAAGTTTTTGATAAATTACATCGTTATTGCACCAAGAGAAATGCCGGATACAATAAATTTCCCCTTCTACTCTGGTTGGATAAAAGCTGAAGAGTTGTTTGTACCGCTGATAAAAACGGCTCAAAATCAGTTGGTAAGGGAATACATGAAGTCCTTAGCTAGTGTCTATAAGTTTGATTTGCTGTTAGAAATCGGTTTAGAACAAAATATCGAGTGGAGCAATATCCACAGTTTTGATTATTCAGAAAAAAACATTAGAAAAATTGATGATTTCTCCAAGCTCATCTTACATGAAAATAAAGACGCTTTGGATTCTATTGTTCAAGAACTGCTCAAAGATTGATCACGTTTCTTCTTAAAGTTTTCTTTGCTGTTTTTCTTTATATAATTTATTGGGTGTATATCAGAACTCATTTTTATGTCTCTACCCGGGTATTACCTTTTTTGGTGTGTTAAAACTTGTAGGTTAGAGAAAATAGCGCTTGATGTTTTAAAACCTTTGATGAATGAACCAAACCCAGAGGTAAATCTCAAACAAGAAAGGATTAAGGTTCTTATTATTGAGGGGGGTGGGATAAAAGGGGTATACCCTGTTGTACTTTTGGAATATTTGGAAAAAAAAACTGGCAAACCTATATCTGAACTTTATGATGTTCTGGGAGGGATTTCAATTGGTTCCGTGATTGTGAGTCTTTTGTCAATCCCCGGGGAGAGTAAACCAAAATTTACGGCAGAGGATTTAATAACTCTATTACCTAGTTTAGTTGCAAAATCATTGGAACCCAGTTTTAAACAAAAGTTTTTATCTGGATACGGCCTTTTGTCTGCTATAGTTAATAACCAAAAATTCATTCAGATCCTACAATCGAATTGCGGAAACATCCCATTTAGTAAAGCGCTTAATCACCTTGTGCTTTATGGATATAATTTCAGTACAACTACGCTTACAGCTTTTCACAACAGAGGAGCTGATCTAAAATTGGCTAATCCGCTCCTTTATCAGCTTTTAGGAGGAACGACTGCTTTTTTTGGTATAATTCCTCCAAATAAAATTCTCTTCAATCCATTAAAAAACCCTGAATTTATTGGAGATGCAGGGATTGTCGTCGTTAATCCTGTGGTATCCAGTATTATTGACCTTCAGAAAATGTATCCAGGTAAAAAATTTTTAATCACTTATATTGTAATGCATCCAAAACAAGTACCGGATAGAGTAGATTTTCCGTTTTACTCTGGTTCTATTGAAGCCGAAGGCATAACCCCCCCTCTAATCCATACTGTAGAAAATCAGCTAATTCGCGAATTTATGCAATCTCTAAAGGATGTTTATAGATTTGATCAATTAACAGAGATTGGTATAGACCAAAATATGGATTGGATAAACCTCTATTCTTTTGATTTTTCAGACCAAAATTTGGATAGCGTTCTTGAATATGCAAAGTTATTTTTACATCAAAACAAGGAAACTTTAGATATAATTGCTGAAGAACTACTCAAAGATTGATCACTGTTTTTGACACAATTATTATCTATAACAATCTGGGCAATCAGAGCATGAAGACCAAGTGGCTAATTTTGACGTTGAACATTATACTGTTTTTTGCCGTGAGGGGATACTACTAGGCATCCCCCTTTTAACCGTTTAGATTTAGTATTATTTGAATGTTCGATATACATTTGTACTGACGTCTTTAGTGGCGTAGCAAGGAGATTAATACAATCCCCGCCCCCCGGACTTCTTTGAGTTTTTAGCAGGGGTTTTAGAACTAGCTTTTTTAGCTTTATTTAATTTTTTTTCTGGTTTTTTCATATTCCTCACCTTTAAATTTCTATATAAAATAATTATTTATAATTTTCAATATAAACAACTAAGTGTGTAAGGTGGAGGGGGTTACGCCTCTAATAAACAGAATGGAACACTAACTAAGCGAAGAAGAAGTTCCTAAACCTCCCTGTTATCATTCCTTCTACAACTGGAAGTTTTTCGTGTTTTTGCCTTAAGATTTAGTATTAGCCTCTAGGATTATTGCGGAGGTCCTTTATCTATGATGTTCTGTATAACATTCGGATCCGCCCATGCAAACTCTTCTAATACTTTTTGCTTATTTTTCCCCTCTTCCCAATAAGCCATTCCAATTTCAACTTCATCGAGAGAATCGGGATCATAATATTGCCCCCCCCTAATTTTTTTGCGTTTAGATTTAGTACTAGCCCCTAAGAATTGATCTTTTTTTTGTTTTCGTTGCTTTTTCATATCCTTCACCTTTTAAACTGTGAATAAGATGAATATTAATTTTCTTCAATATTAGGTTTTTACTTACTAAGATCGATCTAGGGTTTCATCCAATTTTACTTGATATTTTTGTTGCTTTTGGCTTATCCGGATTCTATGAGAATAAAAATTTTTGTTCGCCTTTTTTTTGTTTTTTTTCTTCTATTAACGGGTTGTACTGTTACTTTCTATATCTATAAAAACAATCGCATATCCTCTTATGAGACATTCTTTCAAAAAGAGAAGATGATTGCTCAAAAGATCTTTGAAAAAAAGGATCAAGAGCTTCCTGCTGCTCGTAAAACTGAAAAAGACAGTATCCACCTTTTGGTTATTGATGGGGGAGGGGCTAAAGGTCTTTATGCTTTGCGTATTATGGAGTATCTAGAACAGAAAACTAAAAAGTCGATCTCTGATCTTTACGACGTAATTGGGGGAACCTCTGTTGGATCGCTTTTAGCTTTTGCTCTGTCTATTCCTGGTGAGAAGGGCCCTAAATACAGTGCTGAAAAACTCATTCCCATATTTAAAAAGATAAGCTCAGAAACACTTCAATCCAGTTTTTCACATAAAATTCTATCGGGTTTTGGGCTGTTTTTGCCAATGATAGAAAATCAGGCTTTTATCGAGCAACTTAGACAGGTAACAGGGGACTTCCTTCTGAGCGAATGTCTGAATCATATCATAATTTATGGGTACAATCTCAACTCGAATGAAGTCATTTTAGCAAACAATAGGAGATCTAACTTTCATAGCATTAACCCGGTAGGTTATCAGTTTATTGGGGGAACAACATCACCGTATGGAATTTCTCCTGCCAATAAATTAGTTTTAAAATCGGGAGGCGAACCCCAACTTGTAGCAGATGCATTTGCTATCATAGATAACCCACTATTATCCATAATTTTGACAACTTCAGCTCAGTATCCCGGTAAAAAGTTGCTCGTTACGCACATCTCCTTAATCCCAAAAATGACCGAAGAGAATCCCAATTTTCCCTATTACGTAGGAAAGATTGCTGGACTTGAAGAATTAGGCACTATGATAACTGAGGGGAGAAGTGAACTAATTGGAGATTATATCGAGATTCTCAAGAAAAATGGTGTCTATGAAATCGATACACTGGTAACTATTGGAGAAAAAGAGGACAATAAATGGCTTAACATCGATCCTTTAGTTGATTGTAGATGGGGAGTATGGCAACACCTTTTTTTTCTAATTTACCCCCTTTTTTTCGCCCTTACAACGTCTGATAATGGGCCTTATGCAAAATAATCAGATGAGTTGAAACCAAAAAGCAGGAATAAATTTTGGTAGGTGTTCGCTACAACATTTACACAGCACAAGAGCGTTCACGTCCTCGGACAAAC
>RGXB01000060.1 GCA_010029555.1 bacterium | reverse complement strand
AAGTATATAGAGGCTAAACAGAGTTTCCAAAGAGGGGATCAGGTTGTGGTGAGGCTAGAGGGGATCTCTAGAGAGGAGCTGAAAAAACGACTGGCGGCATGCCTTCTTCCCAATGAGCCCATAGAGATCCTGGAAAACGGTTTCTCTATTGAGGATAAAGACCTTTGGGGAGAAAGCCAGACCCTTTGTATTCGGCTAAAAAAATAGGTTGAAAAGAATCGCTCAAGCTAAACTCTTTAATAGCTGAGAAAAAGAGTCTATTGAGGGGATACTATCTGGGATAGAGGCGCTTTTTTTGTACATGTTTGAGGCGACTAATAGGGCTTTAACCCCTGCGCTATTGGCAGATTGAATCCCCTTAAGAGAGTCCTCGAATACAAGACAGCTCCCCGTAGGTTTTTTTACAGCATTTAAGGCCTTAAGGTACCCTGCGGGATGGGGTTTGGGGTGCTCAAAATCCTCTATGGTGAAAATGTTGTTGAAATAGTTCCCAAAAGAGCAATGGGTATACTGGTCTACATGTTTTTTAGGGGAGTTTGTGACCATTACCATCTCCTTTTTATGCGCTTTCAATAGCTCTAAAAAAGGCCTGGCTCCAGGCATCCACTGGGGGGGAGAGCTAACAAGGAGCCTCTCATAGACCGCTATCTTCTGTCTGCGGAGCTCCTCTCCGTCAGAGGTGCGCTGTTCGAGGCCCGGACATTTTTGGTAGATGGTTTTAAAAAGGTGGGGTCTGGAGAGGAGGGCGTGAGAAAGGTATTCTTCAAAGGACCAGTCCAGCTTAAATCCATGAAGTTCAACTGTTTGCTCCCAAGCTGCATGATGGAGAGGCTCAGTGTTAATGAGTGTTCCGTCCAAATCAAATAAAAAGGCATCAAATTCTAACAGTTTGTCTAGCATAGCTTTAAGAAAAATAAATAAATATCTTATAGCCTAAATGATGCCGTTAATTTATAATTTTGTCTAATCAAAAAGGAATTTATGATGAATCTATTGGTTTTAAAAAAATTGTTATTCATTTTGGGTTTAACCACACTAACCCCTTTTTTGGGATTGGGTTCAAAGCCAGAGGCTCCGGTAAAGACGAGTTCGATTATCTTACAAGAGGTACGCTCTGAAAATGAGCTCCATGCGATGCAGGAGAAATTTTGTGAGTTGACTCAGCTTGACAAATCGAAGATCGAGCAGGTGATTAAAGTGAGGATTGCAGAGGAGGGTTCTGTAGCCCCTTTTAAAAGAAATATTGATGCAAGCCTGATCTTATGGGACGCAGGGGTTAGAGATCCCCAAGTATTTATGGCGACGTTGCTCAAAGATACCCAAATAGATCAAACCATGATTATTCATCTTTATGGTCCTACGGTGAGCTCTCTTTTAAATGAGATGCAATCTCAAGGAGAACCCCAACTTTCAGATAACGCGATGAAAATCCTGACCGCATTCGAGCAAGTGGATAGCTTGGCTTAAGTTTCATTGGCCAATAAATCATAAGGTTGTCTCTTCCACGTAGTGGGAGATAGCTAAAAAAGGAGGTCTAATATGGCCTCCTTTTTATTTGCCGGATTGAATTATCTACGAATTAGAGTGTGAAAAAACCTTGAGCTATCTACTAGAGAAAAAAACTGCTGGGGCAGCAGAGTGGGATTTTGAAAAAAAATCGGGGTTCATAACCTTGAGTAAAAAACGTAGAAAAAAGTAGTCTTTTCTAAAAATAGGTACCGCCAATTCCCTCAAAAACCTAAAAGGATTTGAGTACTGATGTACAAAACGAAAAGTTTGTTAACACTCATTTACCTCGCTATCAAATATCTTGACCTACATCCAAATGAGTAAGGGAAATATCTAAAAAAAAATTTGCTTCAGGTAAAACGGTAACGAGATGAAACATAATTCTTCAGTGAAGATAAAAACTCTCCGTGGAAGAGACATCTATCCATACATTCCTAAGATTGCTGCGTGTAGAATCGCTATTTTTCGTGAATACCCCTACCTCTATGAGGGAGACATGTTGTATGAAGAACGCTATCTGCAGATTTATTCGATGACGAAAGATGCAATATTGGTGATTGCTGAGGATCATGAGGATGTTATAGGGGTTGTAACCGGGCTTCCCCTTTTAGATTCAATGGACGAAGTAAAAAGGCTTTTTATGAAAAAAAGCATCCCAGCCGACCGGATATTCTACCTGGGGGAAATTATTTTACTTCCAGAACATAGAGGAAAAAATATTGGATACAGAATGTACCAGCAATTTGAAAAAGCAGTATTCGAAAAGGGGCTGTATGAAAAAATTGCCCTTTGTGAAGTTGTCAGAGCGGAAAATGATTTAAGAAAACCTTTAGACTATACACCATTGAGTAGCTTCTGGAACAGACAGGGATATGTAAAATACCCGGAACTTGTAGCTGATTTCTTCTGGAAAGAAATAGGGGCCAACGAAGAGACAAAGCATCCTATGGTTTTTTGGATGAAAAATTGCTCTTAGTCGTCGGGCCTAAGCCAAAAAAAAGGGTCTACAAAAAAAATGTATCCAATAACCAAGTAGCGAAATAAAAAGGAGGTCTAATAAGACCTCCTTTTGAATGCCGATGACCGGACTCGAACCAGCACCTAGTCGCCTAGAGTAGATTTTGAGTCTACCGCGTCTACCATTCCACCACATCGGCATACTTGAAAACGGCACTGAATATAGAATAGAACCCCTTTCTTGGGCAAGTAGAATTCTTTGCGAAAGGCTTAAAAAGCCTGAAGAAAAAAGGGAAGATTTTTTTTAAAGCCACTATCGGGGCAATTAGGGGGAAGAAAAGCTAGTAAAAAATCTCTTCAAGGCAAAGGGCGTGGGCAGGCATGGTTGTGAAGCTTCGCTCTAAAATACTTGGGCCTAAAAGATGGGATAAAGTTTCCAAAGATAGCCTGTTTTGCGCAGTCTCTAGTAGCGCACCTGCAAGATTGCGTACCATGTTGTAGAGAAACCCATCCCCAGAAAACTTAAGGATAAGAAACTCGTTTTCTATTTCGTAGGAGAGATCAAACAGTGTTCGAACTGTAGAGGGGGGGCGATTTTTCTCTGTTGTGGTGTTGGCAAACTGTTTGAAGTCGTGGGTCCCTTTTAAGATTTGGCATCCTAAATCTAGTCGGGAAAGATCCAGTTTATGCGGGAAGTGGAGGGTATGGAAACGATGGAATGGGGACTGTTGGAATGCGGTAGAAAGGGTGTAGGTGTAAACTTTCTTTTTGGCATGAAACCGGGCATGGAAATCAGGGGAGACTGGCTCAACGCTGAGCACCCGAATCTCTTTAGGCAAACGGGCATTAATAGCCTTAAGAATACTCAAGGAATCTCTTACTGTGGCTAGGTCAAAATGGGCTATTTGTCCCATGGCATGCACTTTCGCATCGGTCCTTGAAGCACCTACAACCTGCACAAAAGCCTGGTCGAGATGGGCTAAAGATTCCTCCAAAGCTTTTTGAATAGTGGGATCGGACTGTTGTCTTTGGAAACCGCAGTAAAGAGTCCCGTCGTAGGCGATTTTTATTTTATACCGTTGCATCGTTTCAAAAAAAGATTGACCTTTAAGCTGTCCCCCATTTCGGGACAAGGAAGAGAGTATAGTCTTTTTTCCTGTTCACCTCAAGAGAAGAGGCATCTTAAGGGGAGCATCACTCAAGCTGTAAAAGGGTCTCGCACAAAATTCTATCCTCTGGATAGGTGATTTTTATGTTTAAAGGGGAGGAGGGGAGAATCTTTCCTTGGAATCCTTGACTTAGGGCAAACGTGATCAGGTCCGTCCCATGAGGAGATTTTTTTTTAAATAAATCTCTGTCAGCAATCTGGGGTGTGTAAACCTCCCAAATATGGGTTCGATCTAAAACCTCGATTTGGTCGTTTTCGATCCTTGTGAGCGTGTTGCGCATCATCGAACCTAGAGCCACAACCTTATGGCGTTTTGCCTCTTCTAGGAGCTTTAAAAGGTCTTCCTTGAGAAAATAGGGGCGAGCTGCATCATGCACTAAAACCTTGTCCACATCCGGATGGAGGTTTTCTACGCCGGCAAATACCGACTGCAACCAGCTATCACCCCCTGAAACAGATTTTAAATCTGCTACGGGTGGCAGTGATTTATGGAGGACCACAACGATATCGTCGAAGACGAGATGGGATCTAAGCCGATCTAACGTGTAAAGATAAAGGGGTTTTTGAGAAACAGGGAGAAGCTGCTTGAGCTGTTGATTTTGAAAACGCTGAGAGCTTCCCCCTGCCAGGAGAACTAGTCCTAAACGCACTGCTTATGCGAGGTGCTTAGAAAGGATTTTTGCAAGTTCAAACATCGTCACTTGGTTCTTTTTGAAAATCACTTTCAAATTTTCGTCTGCGTTGATGTTGCGTCTGTTTTTAGAATCTTGCAGTTTGTGCTTTTTGATATAATCCCACATCTTTTTTACTGCTTCAGTTCTTGGAAGTGGTGCTGAGCCAATTACTTTTGCAAGATCCGCTGAAGGTTTAAGGGGTTTCATGAACGCTGAGTTTGCTTTTTTTGCCGAAGCTTTTTTTGTTGCTGCTGCTGCTGACATAGAGCCTACCTTGGTTTTTCTTAGTCTAACTTTGCTGAAGATACCAAAATAAACCGCAAAAGGTCAATTTTTTACATAGCGGAATATATCTTGGAACCGTTAATTTTCGGTAGAGAGAGGTCTGCTTTTACGATGAAATCTTCCCCGCTGCAAAAAGGAAAAAAAAAGAAAAAAAACCCCCAGGGAAATGCCTCAAAAAAAGAAAAGACTCTTTTTAAAACGCTTCTTGAGATAGGCCAAAGCCATATTTTGCAGGAGTTTACCGAAACGCCCTTAGATACCTTAAGGATCGAATCTTTAGAGAATTGGGTGCAGCAATTAGAGCTTTTTTTTCAACCCATGGGCGGACTGATAGGGATGCAAAAAAAGATTGGGGAATTGCTCTATTCAAAAGAAAAAAACATCCCTGAATGTACCCCTTTTGAGCCTAAATTCCTCAAGTTTGAGAAAGAAAAATGGCTAAAAGGGATCTATTTACAACAAAATCTTTTGGAAATCGTCGTTTTAGGCGGTGCTGCAGAGAGGCTTAATTTTGTAGATGAGTGGACAGGTGAGCCATTGCCCGCCTTTTTATACCCTTTTCTTGGCAAACCACTCCTGGAATGGATCCTTTTGGATATTGAGTCCAAGGAACGGCTTTATTTTGAGTATTTTCAGAAAACTATACTGACACCCATCCTTTTCATGACCTCTGCCTCCAAAAAAAACAGGGATTTATTGGAGCAATTTCTTGAGTCGAAAAACTACTTCAATCGACCTAAAGAGAGCTTTCATTTTACAGAGCAGCCCCTTGTGCCTTATGTCGACAGATCGGGCAAATGGTGCCTGGATTCATTCAAAAATGTGGACAAAGGGCCCTGTGGACACGGGGCAATTTGGTCTTTGCTCGTCCATATGGAAACATTTCAAGGTTTAAAAAAAGAAAAGACTCACGCCCTGATTCGGCAAATCAATAACCCTTTGCTCTGCTTTTTTGAGTCGCTACCGCTTTACACCGAGGCTGCAATTGAGTCAAAATCCGATTTTTCCCTTTTGGTCACTGACTGTGCAACTGGAACAAAAGAGGGGAAAATAGTGCAAAAAAAGGGGGGCGGTTTTACCAATATAGAGTATGTGCATGTGGAGCAAAATGAGCTTGAGGGTTATGCGAATGTCAATGCAATTATGGTGAAACTTGAGACGATTGAACAGCATGTACACAAAGATCCCTATCCGGGTCTTTTACTCAATTTTAAAAACGAAGAGAAAGCCAGATTGGAAATGTCGATGCAGAATCTGGTGGATGTTATTGACGGGGTGCTCGTGTGTCATTTGCCCCGTGAACTTGCCTTGGCAGCGATAAAAAAAGGGGGAAAAGGGATCGAAACCGCTGAAGAGGCATCTTTGCTATTGCTTGAGGTCTTAAAAAAATATTCTTTTCAAAAAGTAGAACTAAGTGAGCTCACCCCGTACATTAGTAGAAAATATTCGCTTGAATAAAAATTCCTCCAAAATCGGGCTTTTTTTTGTGAAAAAAGCCAGGGTTTTGGAGGAATGTGTCCTAGGGTCTTTGAAGAGGCTTTAATAAACCTCTAAAGATCTACTCTTCAGAGTCGCTTCCGTGGACAGAAGCCGCTTGAGGTGGTTGTTGAGAACTATTGGATGCGTCATCTTGTCTCTCAGCGTTTGAATCTACACCAATTTGTTCTGGAGCGTGGTTAGCTGCTTTATCTTCAAGCACAACAGCTGCCATTACCCCTGGATTTTGTGCAGACGTCTCTTGGGATTGAGCTTCAGAAACTGAAGAAGCGTTTGCGCTAGCTGCTGCCGGTTGTTTGCACTCTTTAGATTTAAAATATTTTACTGCGAAAAAGGCTGCTGTGCCTGCAGCTGTAAGGACGACTGTAGCTTTAATAGGCTTGGGCAATCCTTTGAAAGCTGTTGTTACTGGAGCAAAAAG
>RGXB01000059.1 GCA_010029555.1 bacterium | reverse complement strand
GAAGAGGATGCGGATCTATATGGAAAAATGGAGACTAAAATATGACCGAATATTTAGAGATCATTTGGTATTTTGTCATCTGCAGCGCTGTAGTGATGTATATCCTGTTGGATGGATTCGACCTTGGGGTTGGAAGCCTTTTGTATCTTGGGAAATCGGATCAGGAGAGAAGATTGATGCTCAACACCATCGGTCCCCTTTGGGATGGTAACGAGGTGTGGTTGATCATCATCGGCGGGGGCCTTTTTGCAGGTTTTCCCCCCGCGTATGCCGCCGTATGTTCCATATACTATACTCTTGTCATGTTCCTTTTATTTGGAATTATTTTACGAGCTGTAGCGATCGAATTTCGCTCTAAAGTGGAAAATCCCAAGTGGAGACTTACGTGGGATATCGTCTTTGGGGGAGCCTCTTTGATCATGACGTTTGGAGCAGCGCTCCTTCTTGGCTCAATGGTTACCGGTGTCCCTTTCACTAATAACGCAGGAGAGGTCCTTTTTACGGGAAACTTTCTCTCTTTTTTACGCCCTTTTCCTATCAATGTCGCTTTTATGGGGGCATTCCTTTTTGCGATGCACGGGGGTGTTTTTCTCCTCTTAAAGACGGAAGGGGAACTTTATGAAAGGGTGAAAAAAGCAATTCCTTTTTATATGGTTCTCTATTTGATCAGCTATTTTGTCTCTTCCATTTCGATGGAGATAGACGTACCGGAAATGTACGAAAGATACGACGATCACATCAGCTTCTACTTATTTCCTATTCTAATTTTTGCGTTTGTCTATCTATGCCATGAGGCGATTAAACGAAAAAGGGAGGGGTGGGCGTTTATTTTCTCCTGCATGAACATCAGCACCCTTTTTGGATTGGCAAGTATTGGTTTTTATCCAAATATTATCCGTTCTAGTCTAGATCCATCGTATAATCTGACTCTACACAATACAGTCGTGTCACAAACAACCTTGATTATTCTAATGATTGCCGCAGGTTTAGGTCTGCCTCTGGTTTTTGCCTATGGAGCCTGGTTGTATAAAACATTTAGCGGGAAAACCTCGTTGCATAAAACAAGCTACTAGGCAATCTAGTTCAAAGAGCTTTGAAGCCAAGCACCCTCATTTTCGAGGGTGTTTTTTTTACTGTTTATTAGAAGGTTTTTATTTGTGGTAAGGGGTATTTTTGTAAATTTGCACTGCTCGGTAAATTTGCTCTAAAAGAACGAGCCTGGTGATTTGGTGCGTAAAAGTTAGTAGGGATAAAGAGATAAGAGCTTTTGCATTCGAGCGCAGTTTAGGAGTAAGACCCTCGCTACTACCTATAACGAGTCTCATTTTGCCCCCGTCTTGCTCGATATTTTTAATAAAGAACTTGCTGAATTCTTCACTAGAAAAAGCTTTTCCTAGAGGGTCAAGCGCAATATAATTTTTTTCTTCAAAGACCGCTTTTTCGAGTTCGACATCATTTTTTAAGAGCACCCATTCGATTTTAATGCTCCCTTTGAGTCTTTTTTCATACTCACTGAGAGCCTCATCAAGCCAAGACTCTTTGTTTTTGCCGACAGAAAATAGTGTGATGTCGAAGATCAAGGGTTCCTTTAACCGGGCTGATCTGCTCGGCTTTTGACTTTTAAACCGAGCTTTTGGCTTAACTTTACCCAGTAGGAATGGTTTTTCAGTTTGACCATTTTCATCTTCACAGGGGCCGCTTTGACTAAAATACGTTCCATCGGAGCCAACTCTCGATTGATTTGCCCGTCAATGGAAACTTGTATCGGTTTTTGGTTCGTAATGTATTGAATCTCCAGCTCTATACTTGAGGGGAGGACGATAGGGCGATACGCAAGCGATTGCGGACATATACTCGCCATGGTGATTGTCTTTGCCTCGGGATACACAATAGGACCCCCTGCAGAAAGGGAATAGGCGGTTGAGCCGGTAGGGGTGGATAGAATCAATCCGTCGCAAAGGTAATCACATATAAACTGATCATCGCTAAAAGCCGTGAGCTCGATAATTCCCGGGTTAACTCCACGATGCAAAACGATATCGTTAATGGCTAATAGCTTTTCTTTATTGGGCATCGTACATTCTAGAATTTCGCGCTCTTCGATAAGGACGTTATCCTCCAAAAGTTGCTTGAAATCTAGAAGGGCTAAAGAGATTGACGTATCTGCTAGAAAATTTAAGTGCCCTGCACTCACTCCAATAAAAGGGGCTTGCCAGGGGAGATATTTGCGTGCGCTGGCGACAAAGCTGCCATCTCCGCCAATCAGAACAAAATAATCGATTTTTTGAAACGGGACAATTGCAGGAACGCCCACCTCTTCGAAACCCTCTTCGACAAAAATAGCAAAATCGAGTTGACGGAGCATAGTCACTAGCTCTCTGGCTATTTCTACTGTAGAGGCTTTATACCGCGTAGGTACTAAACAAAGCGATTTTTTCATAAACATCCCATTTTTTATCAGATTACAAATACGGGAATTTTCTTTGAAGGGTTATCCGTTATATCGAACATATCTCTAAAAAAAAGTTGTCTTATCCATGAGAAGAGTGATCTTTTCAAAAATTTTTTCTGTGGTTAAACCCACTTCATCCAACAGCTGGTTGTAAGTTCCGTGAGCATAGAATTGATCCGGTATACCAAATGTGTAGACCTTTTTATTAAAGATCTCTTTGTCCATGAGAAAATCGAGGATAATTGACCCTAGACCAGAGTTTTTTGCATGTTCTTCAAGAATAAATATCCATTCATGTTCTTCAATTAAGGGGAGAAGCTGCCCTTCATCAAGAGGTTTAAGGAAAATAGGATCAAAGACTGTAGATTGTATCCCTTTTTCTAAAAGTTTTTTATGGCAATCGAGAGCTGTTTGGGCCATATGTCCCAAAGGAAGGAAAAGAATTCTCGAAAACGGAGATCCCCTTGCTAGGATTTCCCCTTTTCCTATCGGACGGTAACAGGTTAGGGTTTCTGAAGCGGTAGTTTCCAAATTGGGATAACGGATCGCAACAGGACGATTATAAGTTAATGCAGAGTCGAAAAGTTCTTTCAATAACCTACCATCTCGTGGTTGAGCAATCAAAAGCCCCGGCATCGATTTGAGAAACGAGATGTCATAAATTCCATGGTGGGTAGATCCATCTTGAGGAGATAGACCTGCTCGATCGATCGCAAGAATCAGCGGGATATTTTGTAGAACAACATCGTGAAAGAGATTATCTAAAGCACGGTGTAAAAAGGTGGCGTAAATGGATAGCACCACTTTGACGTTTTGAAAACGACTCAACCCAGCGGCATAGGTAACCGCATGCCCTTCAGCAATTCCGACATCATGAAAGTTGGAGGGAAAATATTCTTGGAACTCTTCTAGGCAAGCTCCCGTTGCTGTTGCAGGGGTGATCACGTGGAGGTTAGGCTCTTTTTTCTTTAGCGTAAAAAGATATTTCCCAAAAATTTTTGGAAAAGGGGTTTTTGTACTAGAGACTTTTTTAAAGGTTCCCGATTCAATACAAAAGGGCTTAGGACCATGCCATACTGTAGGAGAATTCTCAGCATAATCGAGACCATACCCCTTAATCGTTTTGGCATGGACTAAAAAAGGCCCCTCTTGCTCTTTTAATTTTTTCCATAAATCGACCAGCTTGTCGGGGTCATGCCCGTCAACGGGCCCTAGATATTTACAACGAAACAAAGAGAAAATATTTTTGGAATTATCATCGGGTGAATCAGGGGAAGGATCTTGGATGTTTTGTAGAAATTCGTGGTAATTTCCACAACCTTTGGAGATGCTCATGCCGTTATCATTAAGCACAATAAGTAAACGTTTATGCGCCTGCGTGATGTTATTTAAAGCCTCGAGAGTAAGACCGCACGAAAGGCTAGCATCTCCAATTAAAGCTATCGTCCAGGGTCCATTTCGATCCTCCATGCGGGAGTCGTGAACCCCAAGAGCCAAAGAGAGGGCTGTCCCTGCATGCCCTGCAAAAAAAAGGTCATGTATCGATTCCGTGGGATCTGTAAAACCGCAAAGACCTTTATAGGTTCTCAAAGTATCGAAGCGATCGGCTCTTCCGGTAAGAAGCTTATGAGCGTAGGCTTGGTGGCCCGTATCAAAAATAATCTGGTCGTAAGGGCTTAAGAAAACTTTGTGTAAGGATAAGATGAGATCAACGGCTCCTAACGAGGCACCCAGGTGTCCCCCATTTTTTGCCACAACATGGATAATCTTTTCTCGAAGTTCCTTGGCTTCGCATTTCAGAGGACTAAGTATCCCAAGAGTTCTATCTTCCACGTTTAAATCCCTATGTTCCTTAAAAGAGTTTTAATGCCTTTAGGCCTCAAAATTTGTTAAAACTGGCTCTTGCGCTAAATTCAACGCTATGGCGTTGTCACGATTTTTCATGATCGTTTCAATTCTTTTTTCTGCTTTCGCTAAATTTTTTGAGCAGACTTGAATCAGCGTATCTGCCTCTTCATAGAGTTTTAAAGACTCATCCAAGCTGGGGTTTTCTCCCTGCATTTTTTCTAAAATTTCTTCAAGTCGTTTGAAGGCTGCTTCGAATTCCATGGACATGTGCTCCTATAGTACCGTTGTAAAAAAGTAAATCGATTTCTTCCCCATCTTGCACCTGTTCCACTCCACAAAGAATCGCCCCTTTTTTATTTTGGGGGATGCAAAAACCTCTCTGAAGAATCTGTTTAGGATTGAGAGCTTTAAGGTGATCGATCAGTCTGCTGAATCGATGTTTCCACTCCTCAAGCTTTTTCGCCGGATCTAGCGCCTCGAGCCTAAAGGTGAGAATCTCTAACTCTTTTTTCTGATTAGCAAGGTGTTGAAAAAAAGTATTTTTAAGGTTTTCTTCAACTTGCAAAAGGCTATTTTTCCACTCCTCAAGCTTTTTCGCCGGATCTAGCGCCTCGAGCCTAAAGGTGAGGATCTCTAACTCTTTTTTCTGGTTTGCAAGGTGTTGAAAAAGAGTATTTTTAAGGTTTTCTTCAACTTGCAAAAGGCTATTTTTTTGTTCTTTGATGATTTGTTTTGGCTCAAGACCACGGATACTAAGCGTCAGAACCTCTAACCTATTTTTTGCGTTTGAAAAAAGAGACCTTAGCTGAAAATCCAAAGAATCGATCATGTGATCGGTCTGCTGTATGAAAGGATGTAGAATTCTGATTCCGCGAACGAAAGGGTGTTTTAAAGCCCCGTCAAGCCCCTGTTGCAATTGAGATAGATGCCCCTCCATCCTCTGATCCAATCTTTTTTGCAAATTAAGGAATCGCTCAAGGAGATCCACACTCTTTGGGCAAACCATTTCGGCAGCACTGGAGGGGGTTGGCGCTCGCACATCGGCCACAAAATCTGCGATCGTAAAATCGGTCTCATGCCCAACTGCACTGATAATCGGAATTTTTGAATGAAAAATAGCTTCAGCAACAATTTTTTCATTAAAAGCCCAAAGATCTTCAATAGAGCCACCTCCTCTACCGACAATCATAACATCCACTAGATTATAACGATTCATTTCGTTAATAGCCTGGGCAATCTCCTCCTTAGCCCCCTCACCTTGCACCTTGACAGGATAGAGGATAAGGTGAAAATTGCGTCGCCGCCTGGACAAAACATGGATTATGTCTTGGATTACAGCTCCCGTAGGACTGGTGATTACCCCGATCGTTTTAGGATGTTCAGGGAGCGATTTTTTCGCCTCTTTATTGAACCATCCAAGCTCTTGGATCTCTATTTTGAGCTGGTGAAACCTAAGCAGAAGATCCCCGACGCCCACAAATTTAAGACCGCAAGCGAGAAGCTGGTAGTTGCCCCTTGGCCCATAAACAGTTATATCCCCCAGCAAAATTACCTTGTCCCCATCTTTAGGAATGCGGGGAAATTTATATCGCACCGCGTTGAAAAAAGAGACCGAAATTTGCGACCCCTCATCCTTAAGGGTAAAATAATAGTGCCCGGAAGATTGGGCTTTGAAATTTGAAATTTCTCCCTGTACTGTGATCCCTTTAAAGGAGGGTTCCAGATGCCTTTTAATTCTATGGGTAAGCTCGGTTACAGAAATCGACATCTAGAGAATCCTAATTATCTGTTCTCAAAAGCCATAAGGGCTTGGGAAATGCGTATTTTATCCTCTAAATCGCTCTGTTGGTCAAAGCCGTTAGAAATTTTCCCTAAAATGTAATCGGTAAAAAGAATTCCCTGCAAATGGTCATACTCATGTAGGAATAGGCGAGCAAACCAGTGGGTTAAAACTTTAGTGTGGGTTTTGAGTTCGAGATCTTGATAGCTGACCTCAATCGTTTTAGGTCTAAAGATTGTATGATAGAGCTTTGGCAAAGATAAGCACCCCTCCTCATACCCAACAGCCTCCTGAGAATATTTTGTGATTTTAGGGTTCACGAAAACACTCCAGTCTTTCGACTCTTTTGCATAAAGGGGATCTTTTGTTTTGATATGGGTGCCGGTCATGGGGCTGACAAAAACACTCAACGATTCATTCACCTGAGGAGCTGCAATTCCCAACCCTTTTTTATCAAGAC
>RGXB01000058.1 GCA_010029555.1 bacterium | reverse complement strand
TAATGTATGGGGATTGTTGAAATCGAAATAGCCAAAGGTAGTCGCAGTCGGCCCGGCCAGGGGTGGCAATTCTGAAGATGGGGTCAAAAAACACCCTGCTTGTAACTCGCGAAAGACACTACCCACACATTGCGCAGTCGCATAAAATGTTGTGTTTGGGGGGCAGTCCTCGGGCAGGCGCAACCGCTTTTTTAAAGGGCTAGCTGTGGGGTGGCAACCTAGGTAAGGGGCCATTCTAACATTCTCTTTTTCAGGGCTTTGATCACGTACTCTTTTCAAATTCCTTTTTTCGCCGTAGCTCTGCATAGGATCTGGGGATAACGGGGAGATTGCATGCATAAAATTAACCCATGAAAAATTTCTTACTAAAATATTTTAACATGTTTCCCCCAATATTTTCACTAAATTTCGCTATTTATCGGTTTACAGGGCTTTCAGTTTTTAGGTATGATGTAGCCCTTTATGAAGCCTAAAGATTTAACGTATCCTTTCTCTTTCAAGGATAGACGCCTCTTGGTCGAGAATGATGTTTTTTATATACCTAATTACCTCTCAGAGTATGGGGAATTTGATCCGCAACTGCCCCTGGATCACCCTAGAGTATTCATCGAATTTTGTAGCGGAAACGGGGAATGGATCATCCAAAAAGCTTTGGAACACCCTAATATTCAATTCTTTGCTGTAGAAAAACTCTTTTTGAGAGTCCAAAAAATCTATAGTAAAAGAGAAAACCTGGGGATAAAAAATCTTTTCATTGTCTCGGGGGATATAAATCTTTTATTAGAACATTTTTTGCCGACTAACTCGGTGGATACCCTGGCCATAAATTTTCCCGATCCTTGGCCTAAAGAGAGACATTCCAAAAACCGGCTTTTTCATAAAAATTTTGTTGCCCATGTCCAACGGATCCTTAAGAAGAGGGGGGCGGTGTTTCTCGTGACAGATGATACCCATTTCTCGGCCTGGGTATCTCAAGCTATGGAGGGGGAATTCACACTTTTGAAAGAGGATTTGAAAATCCCGTTGGAAAATTATGGGAGCTCTTTTTTTCAGCGCTTATGGGAATCCAAGGGAAAAGAAATCTATTACCACCACTACGCAAAAAGGGATCTATGCTCGACGTGAGTTTTTTAAGTAAGTTTGACTGGAATTCAACACAACTCGTCCAAAAAAAACTGGAGGTAGATCTAAAACTTTTTAGACCTAATTTTTCTTTTGAAGACCAGATCCAGTTTCAGGTCTCGGGAAACGTTTTAGAGGCCTTATGCCAAAAAGCTACGAATTGCGATACAATACGGTTGTACAAAGGGCCTCTCGATTGGACAAGGCTTTATCCATTTTCTTTCAGTTTAGAAAAAAAATATGAAGAGTGGCTCCAAGATACCTATGGGAATACCCATAAACTTGACGAGAGAAGGGCCGTTTTCGGAGTCAATCTTTTGACCGAATACTTGCATAGGATCGCCTCCTTTGCCCCGGAGCATATCCAGTTTACCCTCCTTTTTGATGATCTTGATTGGTACGCCCCCTCCCATCTTGCACAGCTTTTTTCTAAAATGCGATTTACTCACTTTCAGATTGAAAATGACCCATTTGAGGGCAAAGTGGGTTTTGTCCTTTTTGACGATAAAGATTTTGACGAAAAAAGCTACAAGTTAATTGACAAGGTTTTGAAAGAACATTCTCAAAAGGTGAGGTTTTTACCTCAAGAAATGATCCCGGAGCTCTGGCACAATCTTGATAGCCTTTACGTGGTAGAAGAAAAACTATCGAAGTATGGTAAAAGGGGGATTGCCGGTTTTGAGGCTGCGGAGGGTGTGGTTCATTATTTGTAAAAAAAGAATTCGGAGCAGAGGGATTTGAACCCCCGACCCATTGGTCCCAAACCAATTGCGCTAGCCGCTGCGCTATGCTCCGAATGTGAATAATTTACCATTGATATTGAGAGGCATAAGCGTTTTCTTTCACAATCTTCTTTTATTCGATTGCATTATGGGTTTGAGAAAGTTGATCCAACGATAGAGCAAGATCTTTTAGCGCTGCCTCAAGAGCATAAGCTTATAGAAAAAATGCAAGAGATCTTTGACGGAAAGGTAGTAAATACTATCCATGGCTACCCCAGCGAGAACCGCTCTGTCAGCCACATGAAGTGTCGAGACCCATTCGATAGCTTTAATCAAACAGAGGTGAAAAAAGCGATCCAATTTGCCAAGAATTGCCCCTATAAACACATCTGCGTTGTCGGAATCGGCGGATCAAATCTGGGAACAGAGGCGATTTGTGTAGGATTAAGCACGAACACCAAAAAAAGAGAGATCTTTTTTATCGCAAATATCGACCCGAGAAATACCGAAGATGTTCTACAGCATGTCGAATTGAAAGAGACCCTTTTTATTTTTTGCAGCAAATCGGGGGGGACATTGGAAATCCAATCCAACCTTGAGCTGATGAAAGAACTCTATCAAAAGATGGGTGTTGAGGCTAGAAAGCATTTTGTCTGCGTGACAACGCCAAAAAGTCCCATGGATGATCTGAAGATTTTTTCAGATATTTTCTATATGGAAGAGAGCGTGGGGGGGCGCTACTCGGTTACGTCGATGATTGGTGTTCTCCCTCTGGCGTTAGTTTACGGAGAGGCTGTTGTCCTCGATTTTTTAAAGGGGGCACATGCAACGGATCAAACTTTATTAGAAAAAGATGCCAAGAAAAATCCGGCCTTGATGGACGCTCTTTTGGCCTACTGGAATACAGCCGTTTTAGGGGCGGAAGGGACATTGATCGCTCCGTATGCCTATGATTTACGCCGTTTAACCTCCCATTTTCAGCAATTATTCATGGAATCAAATGGAAAGTCGGTTACAAAAGAGGGGGAATTTTCGCTGAAGCGCACCCAAAATATCGTTTTTGGCGGAGTGTTAACAAATGACCAACACTCCTACTACCAGGCTGTCCACCAAGGGACATTCCATCTGGATATGACTGTGGTTGGCTTTTGCTCATCACTTTCCAAAGTCAACATCGAAAATGACCACACAACTCTTCATCAAAAGCTTAATGCGAATCTATTAGCGCAATCCATAGCTTTAGCTACTGGGCTTAAAACGGATAATCCAAACACTACTTTCGTGGGAAATCGTCCATCCAGAATCTTAATGATGGAAAAATTAGATCCGTTTTCGCTTGGTGCTTTGCTTGCCCATTTTGAGGCAAGAACCATATTTTTTGGGTTCTTACTAGGGATCAACTCCTTTGATCAAGAGGGTGTACAGCTTGGAAAACGTCTGGCTAAAGATGTGATTGAAAAAATGAAGGGGCCCAAAAAAGATCCTTTAGTTGAGCATATTTTGGTTTGGTAGAAAAACATCTAAAAATCTGACATTAAAACCTCAGGAGTTTTCAAAAGAAAGACTCTTGAGGCTTTCTAACCCCTCTGACCAAAGTTTTGTAGCCTCTTTCAAGGGCATTCTTGAATTGGGATCTAGAGCTGTTAGACCCTGGATAGCGGCGATTATCTGCTCAGGATAGCAATCTAAACACATGGCTATCGCATCGCGAACATACTGATCGCGAAAAACTTGAAATTCACTGAACGGTCTAAAGTTCCACTCATCAACATAAATCGGGGGAAAAATACTCTGTTTATGCATCAAAAGAGCTTCCTCTAACAAGAGGTTTGTGAGTGTGGTAAAAAGTGTGCTGCCAAGTGTATATAGATCGATTTTATCCACCGAAAAAAGGGTGCTTGGTTCAGGAATATTTTGTAAATGCAGCGACTCTCCCAGAAATTTTGTGGGTAAATATTCGGGGGGGATATATTTTTTTGAACCGCAAGATTTGGAGGAGAATCTATTTTTTTCAGCGAATCCAAAGTCGCAAATAAAGGGCTCGTGGTTATGAATGAGGATGTTTTCGGGTTTTATATCGCGGTGCATGATCCCAAGCTTATGTAGCGAGGTGAATTTTTTTAAGATCTTTAAACCCAAGTTAAGGCGTTCGGGAATAGGGAAATCGTTTCTACTATTGAGGAAACTCAAAAGGTCTCCATTTTCAGCATAAGGGCTCAAAAATTTAGAATCGTACTCCACACTTACCCCTTTTCCACTGGGGTATTTATTCTCTAAGGGATTAAGACCCGAGATGACGGAGTTAACGACACGAATACATTTTAGAGCCAGATTTCTATGCGCTGCCTTTTCATGAAAAGAGAGTTTTTTCGGGTCAAAAGGATGTCGTATTTTAGAAGAGGCTTTTTTTGGCTCAAAGAGTAAATATTTTTTGAATCCCCCCTTTTTACTTTTCTTGATGCAAGGTAGGGGGATATTCTGTCCGGAATCTACAATGCGTTGTCGGTATACAAGATAGTTTTTTTCTTTCAAACCACTCTTCCCTTCAATAAGAAGGGTTATAGAGTCTATCTTCTTTTTTTCAATAGCTACATGCTCTCCCGATGATGTTTTGAACATGGATCTAAAAATTTCCATTATATCAACGTCTGGGGTTGTATCGGCTATCGGGGCGATTAGAGAGGCAGGATCCTCAGTTGCAAAAAGCACATGAACCTGTTTCGTTTCCTTAAAACTTCTTGGTGAAGGGGCTGGTGAGGTTTTACCAGAATCCTGCAAATAGCGTGCGAAGATCGGAGTTATGGGTGTGGCCGATCTGTCATCTACAGAGGTAGGTGTTGAAGATCTTGAGGGGAACAGATAAGAAATGGCAGTTTTAAAAAAAGACATAGGCTAAAAAATTTTTGCAACTATTTTAAGCTTAGGGGGGATTTAGTTCCAGTTTTTTTCTTATTTTAAAAAGGAGAAGGGTGGGGTAAATCGGTGGTTTGAAAACGTTCAAAAAATGAAAAAAAACTAATCGTTACTGATTTTTTTATGAGGATGTCCAAATAGCTAAAGCATTTTTTATGGACATGCGTTGATCAGGTTCCATTAGCCTAAGAAATCCTTTAAGTACCTGTATTTTGTTCGGTGGAAGCCCTCTTTGGGGGTCGTCTAAAAACAGGTCGATTGCCGCCTGCTTTTGAGTAAAAAATTCTTCGAATGTGGTTCTTTCGCTTGGATTAAAAACCCTTTTTGCATGGTGTTCCAGCTCGGCTTCAAAAGATTTTCCGGTGAATATCTCAAAAAGGGTGATCCCTAGCGCATAGAGATCGGTATATTTAAGATCTACTTCCGCAGAACTCATCTTATGCGCCATTTCTGCTCCTCTGGAGGAGAAAAACCACTTGCGACAGAGCTCGGGGGCCATGAATGCCCTTGTGCCACACTCTCTATTGGTAAACCGTTCCTCAGTTGCCAATCCAAAGTCGATAAGCTGCACCCTTTTTTCGCCGCCATCTTCCCAATTTACAACCACATTCTCCGGTTTGATATCACGATGAAAAATGTTTAGATCATGCATCCGATCGACATGGCGCATAAGCTGTAAACAAAATCTATCCAGTTCATCGGGGGAGATCGTCCGTTTCCACCGTTGATAATAGGAGGTAAAATCTCCACCTCTGGCGCGAGCGGCAAGCATGTTCATCCCGTCGAGATCAGGTGCTAAGGGGTAACTCGAGTAGGATTTACCGTTACGCTCAACCATAGTTTCTGGCAAAGGATTATTGACTGGAAGGCAAAAATAGACCTTTGGTGTGATTTTCGCCTGTACCATTTTTTTCATAATCTCAACATATTTGGGATTACGGGGTCTAGGGGCTATAGTTTTTGATTGGAGAAGTAAAAGATCCTTTTTGTCGGATATTAAGGGAGTGACAGAATTCTCAAGAGATTTTATCGGAAAAGCGGTATTTAGACTCAACGCTTCGATAGTTTTGAAAAGTGGTCTTGCATCTTCAAGCTCAGGCTCTTTAAATATTTTTAGCACTTTAAACACTTTATGAGTCAAATCTTTGGCATTTTTCATTTGGGAAAAATAAAAATGCTCACTAAAGGCTCTATACGCCTCCTTTAGGCTTTCTAGCGCTTTCTCTATTTTCTTATCGCTGGGGTTTGGCAAAGCTGGCTCGCAGGCGCCAAAAAAACAGGTGCTGAATGCTTCGACGGCTTTACCACCAAGGCACCAAGGGCTGCCATCACCGTTACTTCTTGGGCATTTGGGGGATAAAAAAAGGGCACTAAAGCTCGAACGACTCTCGGAGCTAAATCTTGCTTGTTGATAGGTGTCGTCTAAAACGGGAAAAGTCTTTTTTATCGGGGAATTTGAGGGGTGAGGTTTTACATCCATAGAACCTAGATCCTCGACTGCTCTATTCCCGGATAGGGCTAATAATTCGGCAAAGGGGTTGGCCTCTTGTGTGCTAAAAGAACCGCTCATTTTACTCCTTCACCGTTTGTTTAATCCGTAGTATTATAAGGGATTTTACAAAAAAATACCAACAAAATGGGTGAGACTCTATCCCTATGAAAACTAAGAAGATAGGATTGAAAACTCCTCTAGGGAAAAAATAGTAGAAGCTTTTGCAATTGGATGAGGGACCGTTAGAATCGATTGAGGAAGTTCTAATGTCCGTTCAAGGAGCTGATCAAA